>JANLHH010000037.1 GCA_024654605.1 Patescibacteria group bacterium
CTGCGCAATAACCTTTTCTACTGCGATGATGAATTTCCGGCTACAAACAATTCATCGCTCGTCAATGAATACGCTGTATTCACCTCCTCGCGCTTCGTTGTTTTCGCTCGAAAATTCATCATCTCGTTACGAAAAATTATTGCGCGGGGGGTCTAGAGTTTTCATGGTGTGCGCGGTAGCACATTCGCTCTGCCACGTGGAGTAACGCCATTGCTTACGCTCGGTTGCTTTTTTAAAATAAATGCGGTATAATTCTCTTATAAAACGCTATAAGGCGTTTTTTATCTGTAAAAGCATGTATCGCGGGGTGGAGGAGTGGTACCTCACGAGGCTCATAACCTTGAGACGCCGGTTCGAGTCCGGCCCCCGCAACAAATTGTAGGAGGAAAGTAAAAGTCGCACTATGCGGCTTTTACTTTCAAAAGAGAACCGAGTGTGTTATTTTAGAAGCTGTGTTGTCGGGACGCAGTTATATTGGTAATGTAATACCATATGTCGGCGTAGCTCAGTTGGTTAGAGCGTGGGACTCATAAGCCCAAGGTCGGAGGTTCGATTCCTCCCGCCGACACAAGGTGGAGGTGAGCGAGCAAACTGCTTTGCTCGCGCGAGGAATCGAAAGCCGGAACATGTCGCCGTTGGCGACAGTGAGGCGGGGTCGCAGGTTTGCGAAACAAAACCTGTGACCGATTCTTGCCACCGACACAATGCGGCCGTAGCTCAACTGGTTAGAGCACTCGCCTGTCACGCGAGAGGTTGCCGGTTCAAGTCCGGTCGGCCGCGCCATATCATAAACCGGAATATCTTTTGATATTCCGGTTTTGTTTTTGTGGAGAACTGTGGAAATCTAAGCTAAAAGCAAAGAGTAAAATGGTATAATAAAAAAATAACCATGACTAGAAAAGTCACTACTTTCCAGGTATTTTTTAACATACTCCTTTCGGTACTTTTCTTGCCTGCAATAGCAGGCGCCGCCACCGTCTCTGACCTTGAGTCGCGCATTGCGGAACTCCTCCAACAATTTCAAGCTCTTCAGAGCGAACTTGATGCCGCCAAAAATACCACACAAACAAGCTCGCCTCTTCCTGTCACACCAACTCCATCACCGCAAAAAACCACTCCATCCTTCACTCCATTCAACACCTTCCTCCACAAAGGATCAGAAGGACCCGAAGTCGCTAATCTCCAGCGCTTTCTCGCTCAATACCCCGATATCTATCCCGAAGCGGTCATCTCCGGTTACTACGGCGATCTCACCGAATCTGCCGTCAAACGCTTCCAACGAACGTATGAGATCGTTTCAACCGGCGCACCTACTGTCACAGGCTACGGGCTCCTCGGTATTCGCACGAGAGCAAAATTAAACGAATTGAACGAACAAAACGCGGCAAAAGCAAAAGCAGTCGTTGCCTCCACACCACCTTCCACCACTGTGCCGCCAAGCGTCGCATCAGGAACGTTATCCTCACCATCTCAATTTCTCCGCAAAGGTTCTGAAGGAGCCGAAGTCACTAAACTCCAGCAATATCTTGCGAAAGACCCCGCCCTCTATCCCGAAGGCACCATCTCCGGCTATTTTGGTGTACTCACTGAAGCCGCTATCAAACGCTTCCAGCAAAAATATGGCATTGTTTCCGCGGGTACACCCGAATCTACCGGTTATGGAATGGTGGGTCCGAAGACAAGAGCGAAACTCAATGAATTAATGGGAGGAGATACCACTACCACCACACCGTCTCAAACGACCACACCCAATGCAAACAACACGACTCCTTCAATACAGATCACGGCAAAAACCACTGCCAGTCTCTCCGAGAGCGTTTCGTTCACCGCGCAGACTGCCGATGACGGTCGGCCGTTTGGCACACTCACCATTACCTGGAGCAAGATAGACGGCCCCGGCACCGTGACATTCTCAAACACGCGCACCGCCAACACAGCAGTCTCTTTCTCTGAAACCGGCAGGTATCACATCAAGGCAACCGTCAGTGATGGCGTATTATCCGCAGGTGATACCATAGCTATTGATATCACATCCGCTTCCACTCCGACCGATCCAGCGACCACGACTCCTCCCACCTCCACCCCAACACTCACTTTCTCTGCCACTCCTACTTCCATCACGAAAGGTGCAACAGTCATGCTCACCTGGGTCTCCACGAATGTTTCCACTTGCACCGCCTCAAGCGGTTGGTCCGGATCTAAAGCCGCGAGTGGCTCGGCTACGCTCTCTCCCACCCAAACCACCACCTATATACTTTCGTGTGCCGGCACTGGAGGAAACACTGTGGCGAAAGAGGTTGTGGTAACCGTAACGGCAGCAACGACCAATTCCCAAACACCCTACAGTGGCACCGCAATCTCTCTGCCAGGCACGATACAGGCAGAACATTTTGATAAAGACGGCGAAGGAATTGCCTACCATGATACTAGCACCGCCAACAATGGCGGTGCATTTCGCACAACCGAAGGCGTGGATATTCAAACGACAGAAGACTCTACCGGCTCCTATGATGTCGGTTGGACAGAAGGAGGAGAGTGGCTTGAGTACAGCGTGAATGTCACGACTGCAGGTACGTATGTGCTTGATGCCCGTGTCGCCTCCAATGGAGCAGGCGGCACATTCCATGTGGAGATGGACGACACCGATATTACCGGATCCATGACAGTTCCCGATACCGGCGACTGGCAGAGCTGGACGACCATTACCTCTCCCTCATTCTCTCTCACGGCAGGTTCTCATATCCTTCGCCTTGCGATGGAAACGAGCAGTGCAGTGACGCAAAGTATTGCGAATTTCAATTTTCTAACCATCCGTGTGCCGGGAAGCGCGCCTGCGCCGACGCTCACACTCTCCGCAAATCCCACAAACGTCTCATCAGGCAGTCAATCTACCCTCACCTGGTCCACCACGAATGCCACTTCATGTACCGCAAGCGGCGGATGGAGCGGAACGAAAGCAACAAATAGTACGAGCTCGATTACTCCCGATCAGACGACTACGTACACACTCGCTTGCACGGGAACAGGCGGCAGTGTCACTAAATCAGTCACCGTATCTGTGGCAACTACGCCTCCGTCTAATCAAAACGGATTGGAGCGTTCTGGTAGATGGTTTACGTATGATGGTCAGCCGACTTATCTGGTGGGATTTGATGCCCAGCAGTTGGCGACTGATCCGGCAATCGACTACGTGGAGGCGTTGGATCTTATGGCACAGAATCAAATTAACAAAGTGCGCATTTGGACTTATGTCTGGTTCGGAAACCCATCTGGAGCATTTACGCCGTGGGTCAGGGATGCTAATGGACGACACGATTTGGACCAATGGAATCCGGCCTATTGGGACCGAGTGAGGGACTTCCTTGCCAAGGCGCGAGATCGGAAGATCGTCGTCGAAATATCCATCTTTGCTCCATATCCGGCAGCCGACTGGTGGTGGCCAGATTCGGACAAGCAGGTTGCGTGGAACAAAGATTTTAATACCAATGGTGCATTTTCTACAAACTCCAGCGGTCATTTCCAGCCAGAATTTTTTGATTTAAATTATGACGAACTTTCTACGAGCGGGAAAACCCTGAAAGATTACCAGCAGGCCTTGGTGGACAAGGTGGTAACTGAATTCGGAGGCTACAAGAATGCCTATTTTGAGGTCATGAACGAGTTCGGCACGTACGGACTTGACGTTGGGACTTGGTATCCATGGCAACTGAATTGGTCTAGAAGACTTGATGCCACGAGTTCACGTCAGGTTGCGGTCTATACTGGTGGTGGGGGCGAGAGTTGGCGGCCAGATCTTTATCAGGATGAGTCGTCGATTGATGTGCTGACGATTCGCTCGCTCGGTTCGCCACAGCAGATTTCCGACATGCTCCATTCGATACAGCTCAAAGGTAAAGCAATCTCGCTCAACGAGACGACAGGAGACTTCCGTGTGGATCTGGAGACGCATATGCGCTACGCGTGGGGGATGTTCATGTCGGGCGGGCACGTGGGACTCTACGATGGCCCGAACCAGGTGGGCGATGCGGGTTGGATAGCGGGAGCAGAGCGACTCAAAGCGCTTCGCACGGTTGCGGAGGCAGCTAATTTTTCTACACTCTCCCCAGTTGATAGCGGCGGCAACGAATATGATTCTCTCGTTTCGGACGGTCCGGGAAGCGATTGGCAAGTGATGGCAAACCCCGGCTCAACATACCTCGCATATTTCTGGGGAAATAAATCAAACACAAGCGTAAAAATAAATATTTCTTCTGGAAATTATTCGTACACATGGTATGATGCACGAGATGCCGAAGTGCTTGGAAGTGGCTCGGTGAGCGGAGGTACTAATGTATCAATCTCTGCACCTCCTTCTTCAACATGGAACGGTACTGCAGGACTGGTGCTTGTTGTGAAAAAGTAATATGCAAAAACTTCTCCTCACTCTCATCCTCACATTCTCTCTCCCGCTTCTTCTGGGTGCCGCCACTGTCTCCGATATTGAATTGCGTATCGCTTCACTGCTTTCTGAATTACAGATACTCCAAACCGAACTTCAAAATCTGAAATCCGG
The DNA here is from genome assembly GCA_024654605.1 of Patescibacteria group bacterium. Taxonomy (GTDB): domain Bacteria; phylum Patescibacteriota; class Minisyncoccia; order Phycocordibacterales; family JANLHH01; genus JANLHH01. Next base: position 4,553 of record JANLHH010000037.1, read on the forward strand.
GGAAGCCGCAGTGTCTGCTGTGAAGGTTCAAACATCACCATCTGCCACTTTCTTCACCACCTTAGGAAAGGGAAGCGAAGGATCTGACGTCACTAAACTCCAACAATATCTCGCGCAAGACCCCGCTCTTTACCCCGAAGGTCTCATCACCGGCTACTACGGTAGTCTCACTGAAGCTGCCGTCAAACGCTTCCAACAAAAGCACAATATCGTTTCCTCCGGCACGCCTCTTTCTACTGGCTATGGGGTGATGGGTCCGAAGACGCGCGCTGTCTTAAACTCTCTCTTTACCACCACTTCTTCCACTCCTATCACACCTTCACCAACTCCCACTCCTACGGTGCCGTACACTCCAAACACTCCCAACCGCTCACCAAACCTCTCTATCACGGGAGACCGCGTTGTTTTCCTTCCTAATGGCGCATCGCTCTCAGGTCTTGCCACTGACGACGGTGTCCCGGGAGTTCCCCTCGCATACTTCTGGAAAAAAGCTTCCGGTCCCGGTTCCGTCACTTTTTCCTCCCTCAATACAAAAGACACCATTGCCACGTTTTCTTCTCAGGGAACTTATCAGATTACTCTCACCGTTTCAGATGGTGATCTTTTTGCCACTTACACTATTGCCGTATTGGTTAAAGCGGCTCTCTCAACACCAACACCCCCTCCGCCTCCCGAACCCGTTACTCCTCCCACTTCTACTCCCACACTTTCGCTCAGTGCTACTCCTTCTTCCATCACGAATGGAGAGAGCGCGACAGTTACCTGGTCCGCCACCAATGTTTCCACCTGTACTGCGGGGGGAGGATGGTCAGGCACCAAAGCCGCGAGCGGCTCTGCCGTTTTCACGCCAACCACCACGACCACCTACACCCTTCTGTGCACCGGCACTGAAGGGGACACGATCGCCAAAGAAATCACGATAACGGTAACGGAACCCCCTCCTCCTCTACCTCCTCCTTCCACTACGCCAACACTCTCTTTTTCCGCTAATACCACCAACATTACCCAAGGAGATTCCACCACCCTTACGTGGAGTTCCACGAATGCAATCTCGTGTACCGCTTCCGGCGGTTGGTCAGGATCCAAGACACTTCAAGGCTCTAGCGCTAAAATTCCTAACACCACCACCACCTATACGCTCACATGCATGAACGCTACGAACGAGAGTGTGTCCAAGAGTGTGACGGTGACGGTGACGGCGCCGAGCACTTCTTCACCGGTTCTTGGTATAAGCGGAGACAAATTTACCATTAATAGCACGCCAACATTTCTCCTTGGGGTGAGTTATTACGACGCGCTTGGCTGGCGAGCAACGGATCTCGACGGCCTTTCAAGTCGCGGTTTCAACCTTATTCGTGTTTGGATTGATTGGCGATGGGGTGCTTTGGGAGGTGCGTTTGACGAAAGCGGTAATTTTGTGCGCAAGCAGGACGTGCTTGATCTT
>JANLHH010000042.1 GCA_024654605.1 Patescibacteria group bacterium
GCATATACTGCAATTATGCACGTAACACTCAAACACCATCAGCGTGTTGTGTACGCTTTATTGGGAGTACTCCTCATACTCTTTGTATTTCTCATACTGATTCTCTCTGATACACGTATATTTAATGATCCCCCACCAAAGTACCCTGCAACACCGGCAGTATCCTTTCTTCATAAGGAAGAGATGGTTATCATTAAATCTGCGGCCCCGGAAGAAAAAGTTACCGTTCTACCGGTCACAAAAGTGCTTTTTGAATATGTAGAAATTACAGACGGATGCGGAGTGCACTTTCAAGGAGAATGTTTGAATGTACGCTCCGGCCCGGGTACGGAATATCCCGTGGTAACGCGTTTGCGAAACGGCATTGTGCTCAAGATCGGCGGGAAGGTTGAACGCGATGGTTATATTTGGTACAAGATCGTATTTGATGAATGGATGCTCTATCCGGAACGCATAGAGGGAGATTGGTACGTTGCGGCAGATTATGTGCACGTGCTTCTCGATGAAGGCGATCACACCATATGGGACCAAGAATATGCCACAACCACAAAACAAATCATTATTGACCGTTCAGAACAAACACTCTTCGCATTTGAGGATGGTGTGCCGTTTATGGAGGAAAAGATCTCTACGGGGCTCGAGCTTACCCCCACACCTCGCGGCACGTTCACTATTTTCAAAAAGACGCCAAGTCGATACATGCAGGGGCCGATCCCTAATATTGCAGACCAGTATTACGATCTTCCCGGTGTCCCGTGGAATTTGTATTTCACACACGAAGGAGCGGTCATCCATGGAGCATACTGGCACAATAGTTTTGGAAGCACCTATTCACACGGTTGCGTCAACCTCCCTCCCGACCAGGCGCGAAGGCTCTATAATTGGGCCGATTTAGGGACTCGTGTAATCGTAAAAGACTAGGAATAGAGCCGTAAAAAAAGCTCTTGAGGTATATATGCATCTAGTGTACACTTTTGGGTATTGTGTCGTATAGTAAAATTGTGGTAATAACTGTGCTTGTAGGCGCTCTCAGCGCCATTTATGGTTTATCTCAAGCCGCATCAACCGATACTGTAGTATCAGATCTGC
>JANLHH010000049.1 GCA_024654605.1 Patescibacteria group bacterium
AACGAAGCGCGAGGAGGTGAATACAGCGTATTCATTGACGAGCGATGAATTGTTTGTAGCCGGAAATTCATCATCGCAGTAGAAAAGGTTATTGCGCAGGGGGTCTTTTGTTTAAATATACTCAAATTCCCTGAAAACCTGTTCGTAGAGGCCAATGATCCTTTTCGCTTCCCGGTGGGTTAATTCAAAACCGGATCCTTCATGAGCGATCTGATTGCGTACCTTGTGCGCTTCCCACGCGCTTTGGATACTGGTAAAATCACTGGGTTCCACCACTTTGAGGCGCTCCCCTAAACTCTCTCCTTCATATCCCATTTTTTTCACCATTTCCTCAAGGATGGTGTCTGCTTCAATGATGGCAATTCGCCAGTCCGCCGGCCGCTCAGAGTGCACGTGTTCTTCCACTATTTCCCAACGCTCTCGTTTTTCACCACCATCCTTCGGTACAGGTTCGGCAAAATGATATTTCTCCCTTTCTATTTTTCTGATCTCCAGCAAGCGCACCACCGAGTAGATAATTATCGTGATGAATATTATGGAGAGCACCGAGAGCGCTATTTTAAGATACTGGAAGAAATGGATGCCACCCGAGATATGCAACAGGGTATCGTAAGCATCTTGTAAAAACTTAAGTACCTGATTGAAGAAAAATTCAATATTGAGAAATTTCGGTTCAAAAAGCGGATTCTCCATGGCTTATAGTATACTACAAGTTTTCAATATCTGCGCCGAGAGAAAAAAGTCTTTCTTCTTTAAAATGAGGAGCGATGATCTGAAATCCTAAGGGTAACTTGTTTCCATCTCGCTCCCCGAATCCGGACGGCACCGAGATCGCCGGTACGCCCGCCAAGTTTATAGGCACCGTAAAAATATCGGCAAGATACATCGCGAGCGGGTCGTTTGCTTTCTCGCCGATCTTGAACGCAGGGGTTGGCGATGTGGGGGTTGCGATCACATCCACCCCGCTGAACGCTTCGTTAAAATCTTTTTGAATAAGCGCGCGTACCGCGGTTGCCTTGTTGTAATACGCGTCATAGTACCCTGCCGAGAGCACGTAGGCGCCGAGCATGATTCGCCTTCTCACTTCTTTCCCAAATCCGCTTCCTCGTGTCTTTGCATAATCATCAAACAAAGTGTCGCCTTTTATTGAGAGTCCGTAGCGCACTCCATCAAAACGCGCAAGATTAGTCGAGCTTTCCGCAGGCATGATGATATAGTAGCTCGCCAATGAATATTTAAGATTGGGCAAGGTAACCTTTTTGATTACGTGCCCCTTCCCTTCCAATTTCGAGAGCGTCTCCCGAAAATTTTGCAGAACATCCGCATCAATACCTTCCATGGTTAAAAAATCTTCAGGTACTCCAATAACCATTTTTGTCTTGATCACTTCATCTTTGCCGCGTAGATGAAGGGGCACAGATGTGCTGTCCATTGAATCCGCACCTTTGATCACATTAAAAATCGCTCGGACATCTTCCACTGTTTTCCCAAACGGTCCAATCTGGTCAAGAGAAGAACCCATCGCCATCAATCCATGCCGCGAAACACTTCCGTACGTGGGTTTCAATCCCACCACACCGCAGAGCGATGCCGGCTGGCGAATGGATCCGCCTGTATCAGAGCCGAGCGCCGCAAGTGCACCTCCCATGGAAACCGCAGCGGCTGATCCGCCCGAGCTCCCGCCGGGCACGCACGAAATGTCATGCGGGTTTTTAGTTGGTCCGAACGCTGAGTTTTCCGTGGAGCCCCCCATGGCGAATTCATCCATGTTGGTTCGCCCTAAAAATACCACGCCGCACTCCTTGAGTTTTGCGATGACACTGGCATCATAGGTGGCCGTATAATTTGAGAGCATTTTTGAAGAGGCGCTTGCCGTACGGCCTTTGATCAAAATATTATCTTTCACCGCAAAGGGAATGCCGGTAAAGAGTGTCGCGTTTCCACTCTTTATCATTTCATCCGCCTGACTCGCCTGTTGAAGGGCGTCTTCAAACACCTCAAGATAGGCATTTATCTCGTTATTTTTTTTTGCGATAACGTCAAGATACGCCTGCGTCAATTCCACCGCGGTATATGCGCCCATTTTCAAATCCTCGTGGGCCTGTCTGATAGTAAGATTTTCCAAGTTAATCTTCATGCTTCTTGTTCGTATTTTATAGTATTTGCTTCACCTTCACGTACCCGTCTTGTGTCTGCGGCACCTCGTCCAGTATTTCTTTCGTATAGGCACCCTGTGTGTGCGGGTCTTCGTCTTCCCGCATCACATTGCAAAGTGCCCCCACTTCAAGCGCTCCCGCTCCGGTTGTTGCTTCTTGTATTTCCGACACATATCCCAAAATTGCCTCCATCTCAGAAAGAAGCTCTTCGGTCTCTTGCTCTGAAATGTCGATACGAGAAAGCGCTGCTAGTTTTTCTATATCCTCCCTCTTCATAATGCGTATACTAGCAGAAAACAGACCCTCTGCGCAATAATTTTTCGTAACGAGATGATGAATTTTCGAGCGAAAATAACGAAGCGCGAGGAGGTGAATACAGCGTATTCATTGACGAGCGATGAATTGTTTGTAGCCGGAAATTCATCATCGCAGTAGAAAAGGTTATTGCGCAG
>JANLHH010000050.1 GCA_024654605.1 Patescibacteria group bacterium
GTTCCTTATCAGCACACGAAAGTATTTGTGAAGAATGGAAAGCAAATTCTGAAATCTCCAGACGGGTGGGATAAGGCACGTTACATCACGGAGATAAACAAAGCGATTACTCAATAAAAATATAGAACCTATGAATCAAACCGCATCTTCTGAAAAACCTACGCGCGATTGGAGTATTTTTTTCTCAAGCGTTTTCTTTGTGTTGGGGTTCTCTCTGGTATTCTCTCTTGTTGGGGTACTCCTGCAGACGGTTCTTTCAAGCGCATCCTATACTGTTCAAGAGTGGCTTGGCCGACTCGGTGGCGTTATTATTATCCTATTCGGATTTTTTCTGCTTGGTTTATTTACTCCGGCGTTTCTGAAGACGGATCACAAGATCATGGTTAAGCGTCGGTTCCGCTCTCACTATCTGACGTCTTTTGTTTTCGGTGCGGCGTTTGCGGTAGGGTGGACTCCGTGTGTTTCTGCGGCGCTTGGCGCAATATTGGCACTCGCAACAACATCGGCTGGAAGCGCGTTTTTGCTTCTCGTCGCCTATACGCTTGGTCTCGGAATCCCATTCCTTCTCGTTGGGCTTTTCACGAACCAAGCGCAAGCACTTATCAATCGCTTAGGCAAGAAACTTCTCTACTTTCAGTACTTCTTTGGTATTGTTCTTATTGCGCTCGGTGTCCTAGTCTTTACCGGAACTCTCTCTCGTGTCGCGAATCTCCAATTCCTGACGGATATTCTTCTTGCCTTGAATTTAACGACATCAATCGGCGGTGGTATCAGTTCGCTTACCATCTTTAACTTCGGTATTTCTTTTCTTGCCGGAGTCGGGTCGTTTTTAAGTCCTTGTATTTTGCCGCTTATTCCTGGGTTTCTTTCTTATCTCGCCTCAACCGCTGTTAAGAAAGAAGCACTCTCTTAATTATGGCCTCTCAAAAAATAATTAGCTTCATCGTACTCACCATTCTCGTTGTCGGCGGTATCGTATATCTTGATTCACAAAAAGTTTCTCGCGACACAATTGGTGGAAAAGTAGACATAAAAACAACGATGGGTAAAGAAGAAAAAGCGAAGCTCTACTCTGTTGCAAAAGAGATCACGACTCCCGACGGCTTCATTAATACAGAAGGAAATCCTGTCACCATAGGTGAATTTGTCGGGAAAAAAGTCGTACTTTTGGATATCTGGACGTATTCTTGTATCAACTGCCAGCGGACAACGCCATACCTGAACGCGTGGTATGAAAAATATAAAGACAAAGGGCTTGTCATCATCGGGCTCCATACTCCGGAGTTTGAGTTTGAGAAGGTCTACTCAAACGTGCTTGAAGCGACGAAGAGATTAGAGATTAAGTATCCGGTAGTTCTTGATAACGACTATTCAACATGGAACGCGTACCAGAATCGATTCTGGCCGAGAAAGTACTTGATAGATATTGATGGCTACGTGGTGTACGACCACATCGGGGAAGGGGGTTATGAAGAAACGGAGGAGAAAATCGTAGAACTCTTAAATGAACGCTCTCTGCGTTTAAACATGGAGGAAGTCACGAAGACGGAAGGCGAGGGTAAGATTACGGAAACAACTGATTTCTCAAAAATAAAAACGCCGGAAATTTATCTCGGCGCATTGCGCGTGCAGTATCTCGCCAATCTTCCGGAATCAGGATGCAAGGATGGCGCATGCAATTTCGCGTCTCTGGGAGATCCGGCGCTGAACACCTTTGAACTTTCGGGCGCGTGGAAAATAAATGATGAAGACGCGGTCCTTGAAGGGGGGAAAGGGTCTGTATTTCTCCGTTTTTCCGCGAACAAGGTGAATCTTGTCGCGGGCGCCACCGGAAACCCCGTGCGTGCAGAGATCTATCTTGACGGCAAGAAGGTAACAGATGATACGGCGGGGGATGCGGTAGAAAAAGACGTGGTGACATTCAGAGCGCACGACTTGTATAACCTCATTGACCTGAAAGGGAATTACGGAGAACACGTTGTGGAGATCCGATTTCTTGATAGTGGCGTTTCCGCCTTCGCCTTTACGTTTGGGTAAAATCTTCCCAAAACAGGTTACTAACAAGGCATTGACAACATGGAGTAATATGGTGTATAGTCTGCACAGTTTTTTGTTATTTCACAAGTAAAGCAAGTACCTGATAATCCAAAAAGGAGACTGTTGATGAAAAAGCACATGTATGGATTTGCCTTTCTTTTCTTACTGATTCAGGCCTTTCCTATGGCATATGCCGCAGGGGAAGGTCTTTTGGTGAAAGAGAATTGCGCATGGGAATATCCCGGAAGAGAGTCGTCCAAGTGGGAGCATGAAAGCGCGCTTCGCGCGCTCAGTGTCCCCGAAGAAACGATTAAACGGTTTGTCGCACGCATACAGCGCGGTCAATTTGACGACTGGGTTCACATCTCTCCTCAACAAGGCGTCGTACGGCAACAGCTTGGCGACACGCCGGAGCGTTTTACTATTGACGGAATGGTCTTTGGAAAACGGAAGGTGTGTTACGGTGTTTTTCCCGCGTGGGCTGATATGAGCCGAAAAGAAAAAGCGCGGCTGTACGTGGAACAAGATGAAAACGGCAATATTATTTATATTGCCGTCCCCACGGTATGCAACAACATGACGAAACTCTCTTTGATTGAAAGACCGCGGCTTATTATTTTGGCAACATATGAAGGGCCTCGGGTAGGAACCGAAGCGCCGAAAAGGAAAGTGCTGAAAAATGCGGTCACCGATTCAAACGGCAACGTGGTCACTGATTCAAACAGCGATCCCGTCACAACCACAACGTACGCGTACTGGTCTCCGCAATATAAGGAGACGATACACAACGTACGAGTCATTCAGTAGAAACAGTAATTTACAAACCGCACGTAATGTAACTCAACAAGGAGAAGCATCAATGGTAAGAAAGATCTGTATTCTCGGATGTGTCGGTCTGTTTATGTTCGGGGGTAGCACATTCGCGCTCGCGACAGGAAACTCTCATCATGGGGGTCATCACAACGGCGGTTCCAACGCCAATGCGGGCGCAAGCGCCAGCGCCGGGGCAACGGCGATCGCTGACGTAGACAACACCAATGTCAATCTGAACATCAACGAAAACAGCAATACGAATACGAACACCAACAGCAATACAAACACCAACGACAACAAAAGTTCGGCAACTATCGGCGATATCAGTATGACTGTGGAAAGCTCTTTACCGGCGGCAAACATACCTTTTGTTCCGAGTGCCACACCGCACCTTATGGGCGGCACGGGCGGCGGGCATGGGGCTACGCTTCCCGCTAATGCATTGGGTGTTGACATGACTCTCACGTATCTGAAGAATTGCCAGCCGGAGTTTACCGGCAAGGATAATACGGACGACATTGTCAAAAAGGGCGGTTCAGGAATGACGACAGTCACCTTTACTCCGCATTCAAACTTCAGCAAAGGGTCGCAAGATCCAATCGGAAAAGCGATCGTCGCCATGCCTCCCAATACCACATACGCTGATTTTTACGTATGCCTTGGGATTATCAAAACGGAAGCGATCTTCAAAAAGGCCGGATTGGCCCAATTCGGGACGATCATCAACGATACCGGAGCATTCACAGCCAAGTACATGAAAGGAGGGTATAAAGAAGTGTATCTGGTCACTGTTCCGAAGGCGATTGCCATCAACATGGGAGCGACAAGCAACGGAAACGGACTAGGAGTTGCTCCCGGCGGCACGAACGTTATGGGAGGGAATACACTTCTTAGTCTTGGTGGTCTCTTCAGTGACAGCAAGGGCTACACGTTTCCCTCCACACAGCTTGGCACCACCTTTCTCGTTCTTGCGAAAAAGGAACAAGGGACCAGTGCCGATGTGGTAGTGCACAAAGTGAACGTGGGTTCTCTGATTATTCCGTAAAAAACTTGTTTTACACATTTCAACCGCTCCGATTATTTCGGAGCGGTTTTTTCTTGTATTTTTTGCGCGCCTTTTATCCACGCCTCTTTCTCATATATTTTGATACAATGAATATATCTTATATATGAGCACGAAAAGAATTTTTATCACCGTAGTAACCCTCTTTCTTCTCCCGCTTTCAGCAGGCGCCACCACCATCTCCGACCTGGAGTCCAAGATCGCCGCCCTCCTCTCCCAGATACAGATTCTCCAAAGCGAACTGCAAACACTGAAGTCAGAAGAGCCACCGACGCCGCAGGCGTCGGTGGTCTCCTCCTTCACCACCACCTTAGGCAAGGGAAGCGAAGGG
>JANLHH010000051.1 GCA_024654605.1 Patescibacteria group bacterium
ACCGAGAACAAAAGGTCGTCCAAAAAAGCCGCTCAATAATTCTCTAATGCCTCATTCATCATCATAATTCGCCCTTCGGTATCACGATAAACTCATATCCACAACAACGAATTATCGTTATTCTTGTTGGGATATTGAGACAAAAATGAGACAGAATGAGACGGTGAGACTAATGTCTGCGTATGTATCCTCTCTTTGTCCACATTCAAAAAACTTACAAAATAATGTAAATAGTTCTTGACAAGTAACATTGGATACTATAAATTGGTGTATAGGAGACAGAGGAACGAACCGAATACGGGAGGAAAGAAAAATGACCAAAGAAAACTACATCCGCCACATGGAAGAACTCACCGGGCTTATTCGTCCTTCATCTCCCGATGGATGCAGCCCGGAAGCATGGAAACAGGCACAGCGTCAGCACAAGCGGGATACGCCCAATTGTCCTATATGCAAAGCCCGGGTAAAGTCAGTAAGGGCGAACAATGCGAAAAAAGCTCATGATGAACTTATGAAAGATTGTGGGCTTGTAAAAGGGAAAACGGCATTAGGCAGAATTATCTGGGAATGAAAGGAAGAAAGGTTCGATGGATCGAGAGATCAGAAACATTATCCGCGACACACTTCTTGCCCGCAATCCGGGCGGATTGTGTAACCTCCGGGATACGAAAGAGAATTGCAGAATATGCGGCTATGACCGCATAGCGGGGAAGAACACATGCGGTTTTTGTGGCGCGACAAAAGCGCAGAGAGTGACGGTAAAGCCATGAAACGCAAAGACAGAGTATTAATTCTTGCCTCTCCTAATGGCACCTTAACGGCGACTTATGCAAGCTCATTCTCCCGGTTGCCGAGCTTCAAGCAGCAATGGCAAGTTCTTTTCCACTTCAAAGCTATCAACGCCATGCAGTATGTGAAATACGCTCAAAAATGTGCGGTTGAGATTTATGGATTATAACCCTTTGAACGGTGACAGGAGCGCCCACAAGGGCGCTTTAAACCTACATCAAAGTATCTGAAGTGTTTGACCAAGGGGGAAGAGATGGGACACAAATTCAAAGCAGGCGATCAAGTTGAATCCGTCCTGAATACCGTTGTAGATTATCGGATTATTGAGTATTTGGGCGGCGGCTGGT
>JANLHH010000093.1 GCA_024654605.1 Patescibacteria group bacterium
AAAAGCGGCTGAAGCATTGGGAATAGATCCGGCAGTCTTGCCTTCAAAAATTACGCCGGCAATGGAGCAATGCTTCTATGAGAAACTCGGCGCAGAGCGGGCAAATGAGATAAAAGCCGGCGCCGAGCCAACCGCCAGCGACTACTTCAAAGCGAGGGCTTGTCTCTAGTCCTTCTTCATCAGGAAAGGATTTGCCATATCTGCTATACTAGTTATATTAAGAATATGAATATTCCTCTGTCGCAAAATCTAACCAAGTTCCTCCTCATGTGCGGTATTGTTGCCTTTTTGTTGGTGGGATTTTTCGGTGTGGGTCTCTTGGGGATTCATATGAGTTCTCCAGAGCAAGAGATGTCAGGTTGTCATGTAATGGGAATGACAACCGTCTGCCAGATGAATCCTCTGGAGCACATTGCCGCTTGGCAAAGCATGTTTGTGAGCCTATTACCAAACAGTATGCGTGACACGTTCGCTCTTCTCTTGGTATTTTTACTTTTTGTTTTTTCAACCAAGAGAAGTTTGGGTGTCCGTCTGTTTGCCTACTTTTCTGATCAAAAGATAATTCGAATCTCAAAAAGAGTAATTTCTATAATTCGCAATCCGCTTGCCGATGCGTTTTCAAACGGGATTCTCAACCCAAAAATCTTTTAGTGCTTTTTTCGTCCGATTGAATTCGGGCAGTCGTACTCTTTATTGATAAAGCACTTTAGAAAAAATGAGTATTGTAGTTCAAGCATTAAGGAAAGTTTTAAGACGACCACTGTATGTGATACTTGCCGCTATTGTCGGTTTCGTTGTATTTATGTTTGCGACATGGCTTCCGAATCTCGGGCTCATCGCCGACATACTCCGCTCTAACGCGCCTCTGGCTCAAAAGATTCAAATTCCAGTCAGTCTCTTGGGTTCCATTGCCACCAACTTCTCTTTGCTGTCTGCTTCGTACACCATCGGCATAGCGGTATTCTTCGGATTGAATGTTGCGCTCGCAGTCTTTTTGCTTCGGCGCAGAGCTATGAACGCGAGGCACTCTGGGATGGCGACCAGCGTGCTCGGCATTGTGAGCGGTGCGTTCGGCATTGGTTGCGCGGCATGCGGATCGTTTCTCTTTACGACAATCCTTGCTTGGTTTGGCGCGGCATCGGCAATTACGTTATTACCGCTTGCAGGCGCAGAATTCGGGCTTCTTGGTCTTGCATTGCTTATGTTGTCTCTTTATCTCACTGCAAAGCAGATTGAAAGTCCGGCCGTGTGCATTAATAAATATTAATCTTTTAAAATCATGAAAAAATTTATCATCGGAGGCATTATTGTGATAGTGCTCCTTGTCGGAAGTTCATATTTTTCTCGGAGTCTCTCCGGTGTCGGGAATAACCCTGACATTATTGCTCAAAAAGGCATCCATTGGCATCCCAAACTTGAAATCTATGTGAAAGGCGAACTACAACAGATTCCCGAGAACATTGGTCTTGGCGCGGTGCATCAGCCCATACACACGCACAGTGAAGATGCGGCACAAGGCGTCTTACATCTTGAATTTGGAGGGAGAGTCACAAAAGAGGATCTTAAATTATCCAACTTCTTCAAAAACTGGGGCAAAGATATGAGTGAATTTGGTTCCGCTATGACTATGACGGTGAACGGAAAAGAGAATACGGAGTTTGGCGATTATGTAATGGCAGACGGAGATCAAATCGTTATTAGATTTGAATAGCCACTCTCTTTTTGGTATTTGGGGGTGTGTTAGAATAGAGCAATGAGAACCGCGCTAGGGAAAATTATTTTTTTGTTTGCTGTGGTACTCTCGGCGCTACCCGGGGTGAGTTTTGCCGCGACGAGTGAATCATTTGAGATATCGGGATGGATTCCGTATTGGCGCGCATCGCTTGGTGTGGAGAGTATCTTGCCGCACATCGGTACTTTTACCGAAGTGAATCCATTTGTATATACGGTGCGACAGAATGGAACACTCAATGAAGCATCTCCTCTCACTGATGCGCAGTGGATGAATTTGGCAGGGCAATCAAAAGAAAAAGGAATTAGGTTCATTCCCACCGTCATGTGGGCAAATCCTGACGCGATTGACGACGTGCTCCGTGATCCGGTGAAGCGACAAGAGCATGTACGCGCAATCGTGCGGGAGGTGTATGCGCGCAAGTTTGACGGCATTGATATTGACTACGAAGGGAAGTACGCTCGTACGAAGCCGTACTTTTCTCTTTTTCTGAAAGAGCTCTATGAGGCAATGGAGTTTGATAAATGGATCATGTGCACCATTGAAGCGCGCACGCCCCTTGATTCGCGATACTCATCGCCTGAATCAATCCCCAAGGATATTGAATATGCCAACGACTTTGCCGAAATCAACAAATACTGCGATCGGGTGCGCATTATGGCCTATGACCAAGGCCGCATTGACTTGAAGCTGAACAAATCAAACGTGGATCCGTATATTCCCGTCGCGGACAAAGCATGGGTTGAAAAAGTGGTACTTCTTGCCACGAAAGAAATTGATAAGAGCAAGATTGTTATTGGCGTGCCAACATATGGGTACGAGTATGATATGTTTAACGCGCTCGATGGAAGCGGGGAAGTAGAGTATTCAAATTTATGGTCGTTTAATCCCGGCTATGCCACCGACACTGCGTTGAAGCTGCAGATAGCGCCGACCCGCAACTCGGCGGGCGAACTTTTTCTCACCTATCCGGCATCGCAGTCGCTTGATCCGGCCATCCCTCTTCCGTCTGCAACTCGGGTGATGTCATGGAGTGACGCGGAAGCGATCCGTCAAAAAGCCGAGCTGGCAGAAAAACTGGGAGTGCGCGGTATTGCGTTGTTTAAAATTGACGGCGGGCAGGATGCCGGTTTGTGGGATGTGCTCACTCAATATAAAAATAAGAGCGTGGTGTTTGTACCGGCGACTATTTCAACAAACACATCAGAGATTTCCGCAACGGTGGTACCGAGCCGCAATTTATATTTCGGCATAACAGGAGAAGAGGTGCGGACATTGCAGAAATTTCTGAATGCACGCGGGTTTAGCGTCTCAACGACGGGCGGCGGTTCTCCAGGAAATGAAACCAACTACTTTGGGCCGGCAACCGTACGCGCGCTTATCAAGTTCCAAATTGCCAATGGTGTTAAACCTTCAGTCGGTTATTATGGTCCGATCACTCGCGCCGCTATTAAGGCGCTGTAGCGATGTTTCTCCCAAGCATATAAGCGAATCTTCAAACGCGCGTGTCAGTCTCTTCTTGTGCGGGGTTATATGCCCGAATATGTAACGAATCTAAAAAATAAAGTTGAATCCCTATCACGCACATTTCCTCTATCATGCGCGCTCGTCTCAAAAGCCCATTCCAGAGACCGTACTTACGCTCTTTTATAGTTTGGTGCAACGTTGGTGCAAATATTAATTTCATGCGCGCACCGGTACTTTTGGCATAGTAATTAAGAGCAATTTCAATTTGGAATCCTTTGATAAGGTTATGAGGGACTCGTCCCCAGAGTTCTTTTGTCAGCACTCGCTCGCCGCCAATCGCGGGAAATATCCGCAAGATTTTGTTTGACCAATAGATACCTCTTCCTCGCAACACTACCGCCATACCAAACCCTCCGTTTGAAACCGCTTCAATCAATTCCGTAACCGTTTCATGCGTAAGGCCCTCAATGTCGGCATCCAAAAATAAGATGAGGTTGTTCTTTGCATGATTAACACCATAATGCATGGCAGCAGCCTTTCCTTGATTCACAGGAAAAGAATATACGATAGTCGCCCCTGCTCTCTTGGCAATCGCAACAGTTTCATCGGTTGAGCCGTCATTGACCACGAGTATTTCCTCCACTGAGGGGTGTGATCGTACACTTTTAATCACCTGTCCGATAGTTTTTTCTTCGTTATGTGCCGGAATAATTACTGAAACCATAATTTTTCAATTGTTTTTTTCGCGCTGTATGAAAGTATCAAAAAGAGAATAACAAAAACAGAGAAGGACAGTAGAATATTCCGAACATCCAATACTGTGGCGTTGAAAACTTTTTGTATACCAAGACCAAGCGCAAAGGTGATTATAATAAGAAGTACTGACCCAAGGAGATCGCCGACGAGGTAACGTTGATAGGGAATTCTATATATTCCGGACAATACTTGCATAGCAGTGCGCGTACCGTAAACAAATTTTGACACCACCAGTATTTTGATGGGGTTCTCTACAAAGACAGCGGAGAGGCGCTCGATCTTTGGTGTAATTCGCGCGTACATTCTATGAGCAAAACGTTGTTTCAAGCCCTCTATATTCACTTGTTCTTCGGGTAGTAATTTTCTTACCTTATACATCAATCTCCCAAATAGATACCACAGGGAGTCTGAAATAAGCGTTGCGACAAGGGCGAGTGCAAATACGAAAAGGGGATCTAATATACCCACGGTACTTAAATAAACTGCCGGAACAAGTACCGTCTCTCCGCCAATCAAGAGACCGAGAAAGATAGGGACGTACTTTATTGCAAAAGCAGAGGATAGATCCATAAGTATAGGATAACCTAAAAGGCGTGTTCCTGATAGAGGTCTGTATTTTTAAGAAAACGAGGTTCTAGAAAGAACGCGAGAGGACTCCGTCACTGCATTTTGCTATACTCACTATATGATGTATAAACGGGCGTTGCTCATAATCGGTATATTAGTCGCGATTACGCTTTTGTTTTGGTACTCCCTTGCATTACAGGAGACATTTTATGACATTGTCTCCTTTTTTGAAACTTATGTAAGACAGAACGAAACGCTTGGACTCTTCGTGTTTATGCTCACTGCCGCCCTTGCGGCGCTGGTGGGCCCTTTCACCAATCTCCCACTTATCCCCGTAGCAGTCGCTCTTTTTGGTACCGTGCCGACTGCTCTTTTGCTCCTTGGAGGGTGGCTCACTGGCGACGCAATAGCTTATTTCATCGGGCGTTATGTCGGTTACCCGGCGGTTCGCTATGTTATTTCCGCAAAGCGCTTTGATACATGGCTTTCTGCGGTCAGCCTCCATACGAGTTTTTTCAAGATGTTTCTTCTTCGCTTGGCACTCCCCGCAGAGTTGGGCTACGCATTCGGATTTATCCGGTATTCTTTCTGGAAATATTTTTTATTGACATTTTTTGCGGAACTACCGTTCGTGCTTGTCACCATCTATGCAAGCGAGGCGATTCTCCTTGGGGAGCGGCTACAATTTTTCGGACTTATCGCGCTTATGGGCGTCGTATTTTTTGGAGCGTTCTATCTTCTTCGTAAGCCTACTCTTCATGGGGTTGACCGAGCACCACTTTGACTAATTCCTCCATTGAGTATTTATAGAAACAATGATGCACTATACGCAAAACCCCTTTTGTTTCAATGGTAAAAGTGGTGCTCGGTTGACAAATAATTTGATTTCAGCTATTATATTCATGCAAACTTAGAGTCTCACTACTTAAAAAGTATAGTGGGCCCGCTCTGGGTCTGCTTTTATTTCAAGAACCCTGCCCTGTGTCGGCAGGTCTGCACGAAGTTTAAACAAGGGGTTTATGATAACACCCTTTATTATCAGTCCAAGAAGGCACCGCACAAATAATATATGTACCAAAAGAATTTTAGCAAAAAACCGTTTCGGAAGAGTGCCCCGTCTCATCATGGGAGTAGTTTTCGCGCGCACGGAGGACAGAGGGGAGGGCAGAAAGGTGGACAGAGACACCAGATGAAGGGTCAGAGGATTGACGTGTCAAAGTTTATCAATAAAGCGGTGATCACCGAAAAGGTTGAACATTTTGTGCCGGAGCACAAGTTTAATGATTTCAATATCCACCAACAGATCAAGACCAACATTGCCGCAAAAGGATACACGATGCCTACGCCCATTCAAGACAGGACTATTCCGCACATCCTTCGCGGAGCAGATGTTGTCGGTATTGCCAACACGGGAACGGGCAAGACAGGCGCGTTTCTTATTCCTCTTATCAATAAGGTAATGGCAGATCCGAAAGAAAACGTATTGATTGTCGTTCCCACGCGAGAACTTGCCATTCAGATTAACGAAGAGCTGAAAGAATTCAGCAAACACACGAATCTTCATTCCGTATGCTGTGTTGGAGGCGCGAATATCAGCCAGCAAATTTCAGGCCTCAGGCGCGCGCACCGTTTTGTTATCGGCACACCGGGGAGATTGAAAGACCTTATTCAAAGGAGGGTTCTTGATCTCGCGCGTTTCAAGAGCGTGGTTTTAGACGAAGCGGACAGGATGCTTGATATGGGATTTCTTCCCGACATGCGTTTCATGATGGCACGGTTGCCAAAAGAACGGCATACGCTCTTTTTCTCCGCGACACTCTCGCGAGAAATTGAAACGCTCATTAAGGAATTTCTCCGTGAGCCGGTTTCTATTTCCGTAAAAACGCAAGAC
>JANLHH010000060.1 GCA_024654605.1 Patescibacteria group bacterium
GAATTGTGATCTGGGCAAAACCATTATTATGGTAACCCATGATCCATGGGCGGGAAAACGGGCACACTCTATGGAACATCTTGATAAAGGCGTACTCAACCATGATCTTTAAGATCCTTTTTCGAAATGCCTTCCGTCATAAGCTGCGTACCTTTCTTACCGTGTGTGGTATGTCAGTAGCTATCCTCTCCTTTGGAATGCTTCGGACGGTAATTGACGCATGGTACATCGGGGTAGAGGCTTCTTCTGAAACCCGCCTGGTAACGAGAAACTCAATATCCCTCATCTTTCGACTACCCCTTGCCTATAGAGATACGATCCGACGTATTAAGGGTGTTGAAATGGTCTCTTACGGCAACTGGTTCGGTGGATACTATATCGATGAGAAGGATTTTTTTGCCAACTTTGCCGTTGAACCGAAGAGCTACCTTAAGCTTTATCCTGAATATGTGGTCCCTGAAGATCAGAGGATAAAGTTCGTAAGTGATAGGAAAGGTTGTCTGGTGGGGAAAAAACTCGCAGATCGTTTCGGATGGAGTGTCGGAGATACCGTAACACTTACCGGAACCATCTTTCCCGGTAAATGGGATTTTGTCTTACGCTGTATTTATGAAGGAAGGAACAAAAATATAGATGAAACACTGTTCTTTTTCCACTGGGATTATCTCAATGAATCAATAAAAAAAAATCAATCCACCTCGACAGACCATGTTGGCTTTTATATTATCGGGATAGAAAACCCTTATATAGCTGCCGAAACATCAGAAGCAATAGACGAATCCTTTAAAAATTCCCTTGCCGAGACCCTTACCGAAACGGAAAAAGCATTTCAGTTGGGATTTGTTGCCATGAGCGGAGCCATTATCAAGGCCATTCAGCTTATATCGCTTGTCGTCATTTTTATTATCCTTATTGTAGTGGCTAATACCATGGGTATGTCCGTGCGTGAGAGGATCGGAGAATACGCTGTATTGAAAACCCTGGGTTTTCGTGCCCGGCAGATCACTTTGCTCATTATGGGGGAATCGATGGTGATAACAATTATTGGCGGACTCACAGGAATCATCCTGACATTTCCCGCAGCCAGGGGATTTTCATTAGCCGTGGGTAAATTCTTTCCGGTATTCAATATAACAGGGGAGACTCTGTGCCTGGATCTGGCAGTCACCATAATCGTAGGACTTTTAGCAGGAATATTTCCTGCTTATCGAGCTGTTACCGTTCGAATTGCCGAAGGACTGAGGAGGATTGGATAGATGAGTCTTCTGTTTTTCTATAGCCTGCGCAACCTCCTCACAAGGCGTTTAACAACGATACTTACCACATTGGGCATGGCGCTCGTAGTCTTTGTCTTTTCTTCCATCATTATGCTAGCGGAGGGGTTGAAAAAAACCCTGGTAGAGACAGGATCGAGTGATAACGTGGTTATCCTCAGAAAGTCCGCAGAGACGGAGGTA
>JANLHH010000062.1 GCA_024654605.1 Patescibacteria group bacterium
CGCGCATCGCAATAGAAACACTGGAGATATTCGTACCCCTTGCGGACCGTCTTGGTATGGGACATCTGCGGGGTGAAATGGAAGATTACGCGTTTCCCCACGCCTACCCCGAGGAATACAAAAAAGTGACCGAACTGCTCAAGCAACGAAGTAAACTGAATCAACAGTATCTTGAAAAAATACACCGCTCGCTGCAAAAAAAACTTGCTGAACATGGCATCACCGGCGTCAAAATTGATTACCGTATTAAGCGCATGTACAGCTTGTTCAAAAAACTTCAGCGCAATGAAATGGATATTGATAAGATCCATGATGTGGTGGCGCTCCGCGTCGTGGTATCCACCATCGGGGACTGTTATAGCGTACTTGGTATTGTCCATAACATATGGAGACCGCTTCCCGGGCGAATCAAAGATTACATCGCAACACCGAAATTGAATGGATACCAAAGTCTCCACACTACCATATTTACGGGCGATGGAGGTATTGCTGAAATCCAAATCCGCACCAAAGAAATGCATGATGAAGCTGAATACGGTATTGCTTCGCATCTCTCGTACAAAGAAACAGAAAATGGCACCGAGCATCTGCAAAGACGCTTTGAAAAACAACTACCCTGGATCAAACAGCTCTTGGAGTGGCAGAAAAACACACCTCAATCAGGGGAATTCCTGGAACACTTGCGAACGGAATTTTTCAAGGATCGGGTGTTCGTGTTCACTCCCGATGGTGATGTGATCGATCTACCGGAAGAATCATCTCCTATTGATTTTGCCTACGCTATCCACACGGATATCGGCAACCATCTCTCCGGAGTAAAAATAAACGGAAAAATGGTATCACTGGACACCCCATTAAAAACGGGAGATATCATAGAAATCGTGACAAAGAAGGGGGCACACCCAACCACCAAATGGCTTAAATACGCAAAAACCGCTCTGGCAAAAAAACAGATCCGCTCCGAAACAGCGAACGGGGGACTCTCTTTGAAAAGCTTTTTTCCCAATCTTGGAAAAAAGTAAAAAATAACAAGTGGTGCGGCTAAATCGAAAAATTTCTCACTGAATACAACCCATCGTCGTCTGCGGTGTTGGTTGCCTCCTTTTCAGCGAGAATAGTATCGGCAACGATAGGTTCATCGCCTTGAAGGGGTTCAATATCCGCTTCTTCTGCTCCTATTCCCAGAAGCTCTTCTTTATCCTCTATCGGCATATCCGGCGCATCGGCAAACACAGTGCCAGGCATGGCATTTTTCTGCACCATCTCTAAGAGATTGCGAAGGTCGTCATTAGAAAAGAAGTCAATCATGATCTTTCCGCCAACTTCTTTTCTGTCAATCTGTACTCGCGTTCCCAAGATTCCGCGCAACTGCTCTTCTATTTCCACGATCTCCGGGTCAAACGCACGATCTTTTTTCCGCACTTTATCGTACGCAATGCGGCGCGCGATCGCTTCCGCCTCCCGAACCGTCATTTTTTTGTAGGTAATCTCTTTAAAGAGTGTCAATTGTTCTTCTCCTCGATCAACAAGCATCATAAGAGGGCGCGCATGCCCTTCGGTGATCCGACCGGCCGTAAGCGCGTCCAATATTTCCTTCGGAAGTATCAAAAGACGCAGCGTATTTGAAACATATTCGCGACTCTTCCCTACTTTCTTTGCGATTTCGCCGTGCTTGAAACCGAATTCATCCACAAGACGCTTAAACGCAAAAGCACGGTCAACAGGATTTAAATCCTCTCGTTGCAAATTCTCAATAATGGCCAGTTCAAGTTTTGTGCGGTCATCGTCTTCTGTGGCACGAATGACAACCGGCACTTGAGAGAGGCCCGCGAGACGCGAAGCGCGAAGCCGACGTTCTCCGGCAATGAGTTCATACTCAACAGCAAGTCCGCCGTCTTCCTTTTCAATCTCATGTCGTGTTACCACGAGTGGCTGTAGTACGCCGTACTGCTTGATGGAATCAGCAAGTTCACGCAATTTCGCTTCGTCAAATTCCCGGCGCGGCTGATAGGGATTCGGCTTTATCTTGCCTGTGTCAATATGAAAGATTGAATCATTATAAAACAATTGGGTCATTTGCCGTAAATGCTTAGTATGGTAATACCTGTATTTTAACATATCTTTTGCAAGTGCAAAAATTGATTTTTGTGCAAACTTTACGTAAGATAGTGTTTACTTGCCGGAGTGGCGGAATTGGTATACGCGCACGACTCAAAATCGTGTCTCGCAAGGGATGTGGGTTCAAGTCCCACCTCCGGCACAA
>JANLHH010000063.1 GCA_024654605.1 Patescibacteria group bacterium
CAACGAGCGATACACCTTTTGTACATTGCCCAGCCGAAAGTAGTTGACATGTCCCCGAATCACAGGATTTAATGTACCAATAACGACTTGCAGGTTAACACCTTGTGTGCGTTTGGTGATTTTTCTGATGTTGTCCTTGAGTTTGTCCAGTGATTTCGTGCTTATTACCTTGTATTTGCCGTTGAAATTATATCCGAGAAATCTGAAGCCTCTTTTGAAGTTAGTAAGTTTGGTTTTACCCTCGCTCAGCTTCATTGCCAGTTTTCCCTCAATGATTTCTTTGACACATGAAAGGGCGGCAGGGAGTTCTTCTTTGGATTTTGTCATGACGACGAAGTCATCGGCATAACGGACAAACTTATATCCAGCCTTTTCAAGCTCCTTGTCGATGATGTCACCGATAAGGTTAGCAAGTAAAGGGGAAATGACGTCTCCTTGCGGAGTGCCTTCGGTTGTCTTATGCACGATGCCGTCTTCCATGACACCTGCCTTGAGCATGTTCTCAATACTGTTCAAAACCCATCCATCAGCAATCTTTTCACGCAACCTGTCCATGATAAGCTTATGTGGTATGGTGTCATAGAATGCCTTTATGTCGGCATCAAGGACACTGGTATACCCCTCTTGCTTATACTGTTCAAGCCTTCTGATAGCATCGTGACAGCATCTGTCAGGGCGAAATCCAAAGCTGTTATCTGAGAAATCTTTCTCAAATATAGGCTCTATGATTTGCCTGAGTGCCTGCTGTACAACCCTGTCTTTAACAATGGGAATGCCAAGAGGTCTTTTGTCATACCTGCCTTTGGGTATGTATACCCGCAGGACAGGCGAAGGGTTGTATATATCAGTTTTCAGTTCCTTGTGAATATTTTGGATATTATTCTCCAGGTCACTTTCAAACTGTTTGATACTCACCCTGTCGAGACCGGCCTTTCCTTTATTCTTCTTTACGTGTTTAAAAGCAGCATAAAGGTTTTTCAGACTAAACACCTTATCTCTTAATGAATGATTCTTTAACATCTCTCGATATGTTCCTCTTGATTGATTACGGATAGTAAACTTAGCAATCGTGTTTCCCGTGTACGGATGCTTCCTGTCACAGACACTCCA
>JANLHH010000075.1 GCA_024654605.1 Patescibacteria group bacterium
AGAGACAGGATCGAGTGATAACGTGGTTATCCTCAGAAAGTCCGCAGAGACGGAGGTACAGAGCACGATAGACAGACAACAGGCATCTATTCTGGAAACACTCCCGGAAATAGCACTTGGTGAAGATGGCCAGAGACTGTTTGCTAAAGAACTGCTGGTACTCATCACCATGCAGAAGAAAAACAGCGACGGTATTGCTAATGTGATTATTCGAGGAATAGGCAAGCACTCACTCTCTTTACGGCCTCAGGTGAAACTCATGGCCGGGCGTATGCCCGGGTGGGGCACATCTGAAATCATAGTTGGAGAAAGTGTGGCAAAACGATTCAAAAACGCGGGATTACAGAAAACACTTTCCTTTGCCATGCGATCATGGAACATAGTCGGTATCTTCGATGCAGGAGACACAGGATTCAGTTCAGAAATCTGGGGAGACGCGGATCAGCTTATGCAGTCATTTCGGCGTCAGACGTATTCTTCTGTCATCTTCCGGTTACGAAATTTCAATCTATTTCAAGGGTTAAAAGAGCTTATTTCAAAGGACCCCCGTTTAACACTGAGTATCCTGCGGGAGAAAGATTATTACCTGAAACAGTCGGAAACGATGGCAACTTTCCTGCGTATACTCGGTATTTCATTAACACTCATTTTCTCCATCGGTGCAGTGGTTGGAGCCATGATAACCATGTTTGCGGCCGTGGCCAACCGTACGGCAGAGATTGGTACTCTGCGCGCCCTTGGTTTTCAGCGCAAGAGTATCCTCTTTGCATTTCTTCTGGAATCCCTTATCCTCGGCTTTTTTGGAGGATGTGCCGGACTCCTTTTTGCTTCCTTACTTCAGTTCTTAACTGTTTCAACAATGAACTTTCAGACATTTTCTGAACTCGCATTCAGTTTTTCCATCACACCGGGAATTATCATCAAGTCTATGGCATTCTCTATCTTCATGGGTTTTGCAGGCGGGCTCCTTCCTGCCTTCAGGGCATCACGCATGAACATTGTAGATTCGCT
>JANLHH010000100.1 GCA_024654605.1 Patescibacteria group bacterium
TGATGCGCGGATGTTGCCGCACCCCAGAGGAATCCCTTCGGAAATTGTAATATTTTTTCCATTATTAAAAATTATAACACACAAACCCTTGTTCTAGCGTCTTTCTTTGGCTTCCACTGTGCATATTCGCAACTCTTCTGTTTCTCTCCAGCCGCATGTGCCGCTTTTTTGTCTCTCGCAAACCGCTGTTCGGTAGCAGGCATATTCGGGTCTGTATTCGCAGGTGGTTACAATCTCTCCCGCCAATTCTTCTTCAATGCACAACTGACCACTGCATCCGGCGGGTACACACCCGCCACCTTGAGAAACGCCCTCATTTACTACGGGCGCTTCGGGTGTTTCTTTGCGAGGCGCATCAATACTTTTCTTCATTGCGTCGTTACGCATTTCCACGCCATTCAAAACAGCGCCGGCTATGCCGGCAAAGACAAGCACAAGCAATAAAAATAGAAATATAACCTTCTCGTTTAACATACGGTAATAATGGATAGATTTGAGCAAAAAAATAGAATTATTTTCTCATCAGTCATTCCGTTCTTTTTTATAACTCCGATTGACTTTGCGCTTCTCGCACTTCTGCCTCCATTTTTTTATCTTCCTCTCTGATTGATTCGCTGGCAACACGGCGTTTTACGTAAAAATTCATGAGTGAGAACGTGATCATGCTGGCAAACACAATACCGATGATATTGAGTAAGAACAAAAGAAAAGCATTCGTTATGATAACCCAACTCCACTGCGCGATTCCCACTCCTATGAGCGCAAGTGGCGGAAGGAGCGCGACGGCGATCGCAACCCCGGTTAATCGTTCGTTTAGTTTCGGTTTTACTAGCGTAAATGTTGCCGCAAAACCGGAAAGGATCGCGACTCCCATATACAAAAACGACGGCTGTAAACTGGAAAGCGCGCTTTCAGGCACATTCCCGCCTGAAAACAGTATGGTCACTGTGAGGGCCCCCACAATACTCCATCCCATTGATTTTAAAATAGTACTGAATGAACGGGAAATAAGCTTTCCGTCAGAAATAATAATTCCCAATGAAAGACTTAAAATAGGTGAGAGGAGCGGCGCAATAAGCATAGATCCGATGAGTACCGCTATATTATCAATAAGAATACCGAATGTCGCCATCAGAACCGCGAGAAACGTCATGAAAAAGAAATCTTGATTTGGCGTGCTTTGGCTCACCAGATTTTCAATAGCCCGAGTTTTATCGGCCTCAGAAAGATTGTTGAATGAAACGAGTACCATAATGGAATGACTATATTGTAGCGCATATTCTCAAAGAGGTAAACCGAACACCATATACATTTATTATTTACCGCAAAATCATAGCCGTACACGCCGCGCAAAAAAACACCCCGCGGTGTTGGCGGCGGGGTGTGTTGGTGTGATTGATGAGTTAAAACCAGGTCACAACCTGCAGGCCTCGCAAATCTTTTGCGGGGGCTCCGAGGCAGTCAGTATGGTCGTTCACGTGAAGCGAGGGCGGGTTTGTGTACGATATAGTCGCCCTGAAATCAGCTTCCAGTAGTGCTCTTTCGGCGTCGTGGATTGAAACTCTTTTTTTGTGAAGGGCACGAGCGATTTCGCTTCCCTTTTTCCCTTCCTGTTTGAGTGTAAGAACAGTCCTAAATGCTTCGGTGGTCATCGATTCTCCTTATCACATCAGTCAGTGGTTTATGGTGTACTCCGATTGCAAAAATATCATACGCAACGCCGTTGTCAATAGAGAAGAAGCGTTTTTAGCATTATCTCAACACTGTGGGTTATACTTTTTTCAGCAATTTGTATCGGGAAAAAAGTGGATAAGCTGTAGATAAACTGTGGTTAACTAAATGAGATGTTGCCTCTAAAAGAGAAACAATATCCACGAAACCATTTTCCCAACACCATTCCTTACCGCACCGGTAACCGAGCGAAAAGCTTGGTTGACATCCCCAGAGAGCGCCTCAATCGCTCCCGCGACCAGACTTCTACCACCCTCCTGTTCATTACCTTCTTCAAGTGTTTCTTCTGCTACTGCAACTCCTTTGTCGGCCGCGTTCACCACACCCACTTGGGTAAATTCCGGCAATTCGCTCACTTGTGTCTTCAGTCTCCCGATAAGAGTCTTGAACGCGTTCACTTCCAGCTGTTCTTCCAGACTAAGCGCAAATTCTTTCTGTCCGGCACAATAGATCTCATTGATTTTTTTCTTCGTAGTGAAGTACACAAACCCCGTGTTGCGCTCAAGTCCCCATGGACCCAAGATATCCTCTTGATACTTGTTCTGGAATGCTTTTACCGCCGCGAGCGTCGCGCTGTCGTACGTTCCTGTTATCGCAAGGTCAGTAAATCCTTCATAGGTTTTCAAGAATTGCTGAAGTTTTGTCACTTCCGCGGGGTCATTGTCGGCGCCAGTGCGGATAAATCCGCGCAGATACTGTTCGCATACAGGCGCAGGTAAGGGTAATTCCGGAATTGGTTCTTCATTGCCATTGCCCGAAATCGTTATGTCGCTCGTCACAACCGCTGAATCGGCAAAGTAGCCGTAGAATGGATTGACGGACGGATGCCTGCCGATGGAAAGCACCTGCGCGTGGTTGGTATAGGTTCCGGGAGTAGTACTTGCGTTGAAGATAACCGTATAAGTAACGGTAATTTCCTCATTGGGCAATATCTCTCCCAATTCCCAATATTCTTCGTGGATAATTTCTTCGGCTTCGTCAGTGATCGTATCAACCAATACTGCGTGATATGCGCTTCCGCCTTCGTTATTGACTACGATTGTGTAGTCAACGGTGCTTGACGCGGTAATGGTAACCGTTGAACTCGCGTTGGATGTTTTCGTGATCTTCAATACGGGATCAGGGGTGTAAGTAACGCCTGTGCCGCCGCCCCCTCCGCCAGAACCGGAGTCGCTGTTATACAGCGCCATAACGTCAATCACTTCCGTGTTATTGCTTGGGTCACTGTCGCTTTCGTTGCCCGTAGCGGTCACGGTCGTTCGAAGTAATGTTTCCCCGTATGGAATATCATTGGCGACATGAGCCGTATACGACACATTCACGCTCTCGCTAGCTGGGATATCTCCAATGTTCCAGGTGATACCTTCGGGAAATACCGTGTCATATTCATCAAAAGAGAAGAATGTGTCATCAAAGATATTTTCCAACACTACGTTTGTCGCATCCGCATTGCCTAAGTTGGAAACCGTAAAGTTGTAGGTGATATCCGTACCGGGACCGATGGAGCCTTCCGAGTGCGCGGACCCTACCGTCAACAAATCGGGTTGCCCAAATGAAATATTGCCGCGCCAATTGCCGAAGAAATTGAAGAACAGGAACATAAAGTTCTTTCCCAGTATATTGGTATTAACGATATTACTGACGTTCGCTCCCGCGTACGCATTGCCTGTTTGTATTGCTGCCTGACCGTCTTCTGAATGAATCTTGTTCTCTCCCGTGAGCGCGTATACTTGCACATTGTTCTTTATGAGCGCCGTATTGTTGTTTTCTATATTAAGCGTCCCTTCGCCTGTGCCGCCGGAATTTTCCGCTGATGCGTCTGTTTCCGGTGTTTCTTCCGGCGTATTGAACAACTGGACGCCAAACGGTGTTTCAGTCCACGAGATTCCCGGCGGTGTGCCGAAGACACTTCCCGACCAATTTCCATAGATCCGGAACATCATAATAACCGTAGTGCTGTTAAAGAGATTGGTATTAACGATGTTGGCGACATTTGAACCCGCGTACGAGTTCCCGGTTTGGATAAGCGCGCCTCCGTCGGAGCCACCGGTTTCCGCGGTGTTTTCTCCCGTGTTTGCCTCGGTAGTCACGCTATTTTCAACAACGGCTTCATTTGTGTTTTGTACGGTAACATCACCTGATGGCACGCTGCCGTTCGCTCCCAAAAGATGAGAAAAGAAATTTCCTCCGGGGAGCAGAACGTCGCCGTCATAATCGCCGAAATTATTGAATGCGAACATTAGATAATTTGAGTTCGTGATATTCGTGTTCGCGATATTGAATACGTTTGCCGCGGCGTACGCGTCACCGGTATAGATGCCGGCGCTACCACTGGTGCTCGTTGCGTTATTGCCGCCGGTCATTGACCGGACGATGACATCATTAACGATCGTCGCGTTGTTGTCGTTTTTGACATTAAGTGTTGCTCCTCCCCCTTCGCACGATTCAAGCGAGCAGGGTGATTCTCCTCCTCCGTTCTCAAAAAAGCTCAGATAATCTTTCAAATCAAGAGTTCCATGACCAAACAAGCTATTGAGGAAAAACAGGAAACCGTTTGAATTTAAAATATTCGTGTTGACCACATTGACGATATTCGCATAGGCAAAAGCGTCGCCTGTGTATATAGCGGAGTCCCCGCCTCCTTCCACGCTGTTGTCACCCGTGTCGGCATCCACACCAACCTTGTTTGCAACATTCGCTTCGTTTGTGTTCTCCACGGTTGTTGAGGCGGTGTTGGTAGCTTCTTCTTCCTCTGTGTTCAGTAATGCCGGTGTGGAAGACGCGGTATCGCTACTCTCACTTTCCAACAACTCCGGCGTGGAAGACGCGGTATCATCTTCAATCACTTCGGGTGTGGAGGAAGCAGTTTCAATCCCTGTCGTATCCGTAACGTTCGTATTCGCGGTATTCTCCACCTCTGCTCCCGCACCCGCGTCGCCTGTTTCAATGAGCGCGCCTTCTTCCGCCGGAGTGCCGCTATCACCGGCGCTACCCTCGCCTTCCACTGTTTCCTCCGGAGGAGCCGGCGGGTCTTCTTCTGTTACCTCCGGCGTGGATTCCTCGGATGTTTGCGAGAACGCAACACCGGAAAAACTGCCGAACGAAAGTGGCATAAGCACCAAAAAACCGACGAATTGCATCATCAGCCTCGTAACCTTACTTTGTGAATATATTGAATACATAAGCCATCATTTGCGAGAAAAACCTGGCGAAGGAAAATTTTATTTCCGTGGATATTCCGACCGATTCATCCACTACTTCCTCCGGTGTATTCTCTTCAGTATTGCTAATCACTTCTTCTGTGAATGTGACCGCCTCCCCCTTTGTGGTTACTTTCACCGTATCGTCCTCATAGAAAGTCTCTTCTCGTATCTCCTCTCCGGCATTATCGGTATGTTTGTTGATGAACTCTACAACCTTGCCGTTTACTATGGTTTCAATAAATATATCGGCTGATGTTGTTCCCTCCACCACTTCACCTCCCTCTGCGCTGTTGCCTCCGTTTGAAGCAGAGCTTGAGACCACGTTGATAACCGAGTTTGTGGCCGCTACAACAAAGAACATGGGTATGAGAAGGAGTACCCCTGCCACGCTACACATTATTGCCACCTTTTCATGTGTTTTATTCATAGTTCCCTCTCTAAGATCTCAATGAACCCCTTATACAACACGAGTACAATTTAATCAAGACCTTAGTAGAAGGCGGGAAAATGCTCCTCATGGAGCTTTTTCCCACACCTTCTTAGTCTTTTAAGCACATAGGACCGTCCTATATATCATCAGACTAACGCAAAATGCGTGTGAGGTTGCGATTTACAACGTTCACTGCGCCAGCGTTTGAGTTCGCATGACCTGTTGTGATCAATGCGCCAGGACCGCC
>JANLHH010000079.1 GCA_024654605.1 Patescibacteria group bacterium
AGATTTTTATAGAGATTATAGCTACTAACGAAAATTTAGATACTTTCGTATGCACCGAAGGTCTATGGCTGTTGGCTGTACCCCTTTCCGGCTAAGCTCAAGCTAGGTAATGCATGTGCGGAATAGTTAACAAATCGTTGTACCTGACATTTTGCTCCGCCATTTTAAAAATGTATGGAATTTACCTTTTTAAAATGGCTCCACAAAATGCGGGTGAACTCAGCATTATGTGCAGAAAATAATCACAGTAAATACCGTTTTGGTGCTGATTCGTCAGATGGCTTGCCTGTGCGTGTCCGCACGCAGACAGGCAAAGGAGAAATAACAGGAGATATGGCTAAAAAAACTTCTAAAAAACAGATTGAACAATACGAGCACTCCGATAAGGAACGAGCCAATAACCCTCACGTAGGTTTAGTGACTCCCAGTTCTGATCCCGATACAGGAGAAAAGAAAACCTACGAGTATGATCCCCATCTTGACCCGCAATTGCAATGGGCGGGGAAAACTGAACACACCAGTTTTGAAGTGGCCACGGTGAGTCTGCACGTACATGAACGCATCGACCCGAAAACCATTATAGACACGGTAAGAAAAGAAAAAAGTGAGGACAGGCAGATGAGTCTGTTTGCCGAACAGAAACCCCTGCGGGAGGCCATTGACTTTTACAAACACAAAGAGGGCTGGACAAATAGACTGATAGCCGGGGATAGCCTGCTGGTGATGAACTCTCTGCTGGAAAAAGAGGGCATGGCAGGCAAGGTGCAGATGGTCTATTTTGACCCGCCTTATGGAATTAAATACGGCAGCAACTTTCAGCCGTTCGTCAACAAGCGGGATGTAAAAGACGGCAAAGACGAAGACCTCTCAGCCGAGCCGGAAATGATCAAGGCATTTCGAGATACCTGGGAACTGGGTATTCATTCTTATCTGACCTATTTGCGGGACAGGCTTTTATTGACTCGTGAGCTACTTACTGAAAGCGGAAGTGTATTTGTGCAGATTTCGGATGAAAATGTGCATCATGTCAGGGAAATTATGGATGAGGCGATAGCACTGAGATAAATTCCCTCCTTTATGCTGAGATAAAATGGTTCTTTCATTCGCAGCAGGATATATTTACCCCGCTTAACCCCGCCGGGTT
>JANLHH010000017.1 GCA_024654605.1 Patescibacteria group bacterium
TTGCCAAATTACAAATCACTGCATCACTTTGAAACTGAGCTGCCAAGGCAATACCATTTTCTTAAGACCCTGATTGAGGCTGGGCTGCCTTCGCTATTGGTTACGGGGACTTGTTTTGAATACGGTATGCAGTCAGGTTCGCTCTCTGAAGAGATGGTGACACTGCCGGGGAATCCTTATGGTTTGGCAAAGGACGTTTTACGGAAACAACTTGAATTTCTGAGGGCTGTTAAACCTTATAACTTGATTTGGGCAAGACTCTTCTACATGTACGGTGAAAGTCAGCCGAACACCTCGCTTTATCCTAAGCTTATGGATGCCGTGTCGCGAGGGGACAAGGTATTCAATATGTCTGGCGGAGAACAGTTGCGCGATTATTTACCTGTTGAAGTAATCGCAAGCAATATTGCGCGATTGGCGATAGATAAAAGTTATAACGGGACTGTCAACGTTTGTTCAGGAAAACCGATTTCAGTGCGCAGGCTGGTGGAAGGATGGTTACAGGAAAATGGTTGGAAAATCGAACTTAACCTTGGCCATTATCCCTATCCGGATTATGAGCCAATGGCTTTTTGGGGCGAACGACATCGTTTGGATGCTTTTTTGGAGCAGCCATGAAATATCGTGAGTTATATAAAATAGAAGGCCTGCCGGTTTTTCAGAACAAGATGTTTTCTGACCGTGCGAGTGCGCTTGCTTGCCCAAAAGGGGATGTGGTGTTGGTTCAGGATATGGATACCGGGCTTATCTTTAACTCCGCATTTGACGCTGGTTTGCTTGAATATGATGCTGATTATCAAAACGAGCAAGCATGTTCGGGTGTGTTCCAGCAGCATTTGGAGGATGTCAAAACGATTATCCATCGATATTATTTTGGTAAATCACTCATTGAAGTTGGTTGCGGCAAGGGCTATTTTCTTGAATACCTGCACCAGGCTGGATATCATATTACCGGAATTGACCCTGCCTACGAAGGCAATAATCCAAACGTAATTAAAGCTTGTTTTGAGACAAGCCTGGGATTGTCCGCAGAAGGTATCGTTTTGCGTCATGTACTGGAGCACATGACAAACCCGCTTGCATTCCTCTCGACGATTGCGGAAGCAAACGGCGGACAAGGTCAAATTTATATCGAAGTACCCTGCTTTGACTGGATATGCCAGCATCACGCATGGTTCGATATTTTTTACGAACATGTAAATTACTTTCGCCTCGTTGACTTTCACCGTATGTTTGGCAAGGTTTATGAGAGCGGTCATGTTTTTGGTGGTCAATATTTGTATGTCGTCGCAGACCTCGCTACTTTGCAAAAGCCTGTGCTCGACCATCGGGACATCTTCACATTTCCAGCAGACTTTCTGATTGACATTGACCGTGTGGCTGCAATCGCCAAAGGAAGGCGAAATGCAATTTGGGGGGGGCATCCAAAGGCGTGATATTTACACTCTATATGCAGCGTGCAGGGGTGAATGTAGATTTAGTCATCGACATTAATCCTGCCAAGCAAAACAAGTTTATGGCGGATAGTGGACTGAGAATTTCATCCCCGGAAGAAGGGATGCAAACGTTGCAGGCGGGAGATGAGGTTTTCGTAATGAATTCTAATTATCTGCAAGAAATTGTTGCATTATCAAATAACAAATTTAATTACATAAAGGTGGATCGCTATGAGCTTTGAAAAAGAAGTAAAAGAAAGAATCGATGCAATCGG
>JANLHH010000094.1 GCA_024654605.1 Patescibacteria group bacterium
TACCACGGTGCGACTTCTTTTGGAGAGGTTAGAATAGTCCCCATATGTTGTTCCCTCCTTTTTATGCGCGAAAATGTTAAGAACACCTTGTTTCATAAAAGCACACAATGAAAAAGGCCGCAACAACGTGCTTTAACTTGCGAAGTAGTCGCTCTCTTTACTATACTGGAGAGAAGACACTCAAAAAAATTCGGACGCATTCTTAAACCCTCAACAAAATTACATGGATCAAGAAAAGATACAGTGGAATGCCACGGAGTACGAACATAAAAAGCACAGCATCGACTGGTTTTGGGCGGTTGGCATTATCGCGCTCTCGTTTGCCATAACCGCCATCATTTACAAAAACATTCTCTTTGCCCTTTTTATCGTATTGGGCGCCTTTACACTCTTGCTGTACTCCGCGCGAAAGCCGCAGGTTCTCTATTTTGAGCTCAACCCCAAAGGAGTGCGGATTGGTGACGCGCTGTACCCCTATCACACTCTGAAATCATTCTGGTTGCGCGAGAGCGAAAAGGGTGTCAAGCTTATTCTTGAATCTCAAAAAGTAATCATGCCGCATATATCTATTCCTCTTTCTCCCGAAGTGGGCGCGGACGCGGTACGCGCATTTCTCTTAGAACACTTGCCGGAGGAAGAACAGAAGGAAAGCGTCTCTGAAGCCCTCATGGACTACCTTGGTTTTTAGAGTTCCTAAGAACTCCAATATATGCTACATTCTAGGGGACAGCTCGTGCTGTCTTTTGTTCTTAAACCCCTGCCCTCGTCGTTCAATGGATAGGACACAAGCTTGCGGAGTTTGAAATCGAGGTTCGATCCCTCGCGAGGGCACATATAAAAATAAAAGTACCTCTTGTGGGTGCTTTTATTTTTATATGAATATCCTTTGCGAGGAATCGAACGAGAAGGGGGTCGGGGAAACATTTGTTTCCCCGTGGAGGAAGGATTGGGAAAACCGTGGGTTTCCCAGAAGTGAGATAGCGAAGCGCCCTCGCGAGGGCATAAACAAAAAACGGGTGCATGCCCGTTTTTTTTGTTGGGGGTAAAAAATCAATGGACGACCGGCAACCCTTTTTCTTTCCATTCCATGATACCGCCCTTCAGATTGGATACGTTCTCAAATCCATTCTTTTTCATGATGCCAAGCGCCTGCCCCGCACGGCCGCCACTCTGGCAATAGACGATACATTTTTTGTTCTTTGGAAGCTTGTTCAGCTCTTCAACAAAAGAAGACTGGTAAATATCAAAGTTGGCGCTACCTTCAATGTGTCCGCTCGCGTACTCTTCTTTTGTGCGCACATCAAGCATCAACACGCTTTCGTTCCCGATCTCTTCGTACGCTTCTTTTGCATCAATGGAGTCTTTGGAAAAAAACATAGGTAAAATATATCAACAAAAGATCCTCTCAAGAGGATCTTTTGTCTAGCTTGCTTTCTTAATCATCGCCGAGAGTCGTGACTTTTTACGTGCGGCGGTATTCTTCTTTATCACTCCTCGCTTTGCGGCCTTATCGATTGCCTTGTACGCCTCCGAGAGAGATGTTTTCGCCTCGACGCTCTTTTTATCTCGGGTGAGAACCTTGATCTCTTTGATGGCCTCCTTCATGTCTTTTCTCCTCTTGTCGTTAACAACTTTCTTTCGAAGAGACACTCGGAGTGCCTTTTTTGCTGATCTGATGATTGGCATAATGGAGAATAGTACAGTATTTGTTTTAAAAAGCAAGTCCGGTAGTAAAAAAGGTACAGCCCCGCACTCCATACAGCAATAGGGAATAATCTGTTATGATAGAGACAATATGATCACCCAGCTCTCGGGAAATATCACCTTTACGGGAAACAACTATGTCGTACTTGATGTTGCCGGCGTCGGCTATAAAGTGCATGTGTCTTTGGACACTTTGCGCGCGCTCACGAAGGAGCGTGCGCATACGGTCTCTCTGTGGACACATTTAGCGGTCCGGGAAACTTCTTTGGACCTGTATGGATTCCTTGAACAGCCGGAACTTGAATTCTTTGAGATGCT
>JANLHH010000096.1 GCA_024654605.1 Patescibacteria group bacterium
ATCTCTAGACTTGAGCAATGCCGGTACGGCGCCCAAGTACGTCCGCCTTGTGCGTAGTGGCGATACCATCTCCGCGTATTACGGAAGTTTCGCCACCGGTCCGTGGACATTCACCGAATCAATCACTATCGCCATGACCGCCACCGATTACATCGGTCTCGTTGGTGTCTCAAGTAGGCAAGGCACTCCTGGTACTTCACTCTTCTCCCATGTTTCCATAACGACACCGTCTGCCACGGTGCCTTCCACACCGACCCTTTCGTTTACGGCAAACCCCACAAGCGTTTCATCAGGCAGTCAATCCACACTCACGTGGTCTACTACGAATACCACTTCATGTACCGCAAGCGGCGGCTGGAGCGGAACGAAAGCGACAAGCGGCACGAGCGCGGTTACACCCACACAGACTTCCACATTCACACTCGCCTGCACGGGAACAGGCGGCAGTGTCACTAAATCAGTCACCGTATCGGTGACGACCACACCACCGACACCGGAAACCGGAGGCGTCTTACGTGTTCATCCGACAAACTCCCGTTACTTCACAGACGATTCTGGAAAAGCGATCTATATGACCGGTTCGCACATTTGGTATACGATACAAGCAGGACCCGAAGAATTTGCGCCGCTGAATCCATCAATGAGCGATGCCGAGTTCAACGCATATCTTGATTGGATGCAATCGCACGGTCAGAACTTTACAAGATTATGGTCAGCTTTTTCCTATATGGATTACGGAGGACCTTTCCCGTGGAACAGGTCCGGACCGGGTGTGGCGAACGACGGTATGCCCAAGTTTGATATGACCAGTTTTAATCAGCAATATTTTGACCTCTTGCGCCGGCGAGTACTAGAGATCCAGGATCGTGGCATGTATGCATCAGTCATGTTTTTTGGATCGTATAATGGTGTGAGAAGTGATTTCTCTAACGTCGCATGGCATCCCGATAACAATATTAATTCTGAACTTAATTCCGCTTTCGATCCCAATGACAACTATTCGTTCTTCACGACAAATGGAGCGGCGCTTGATGTAGAGCGCGCGCTGGTGCGAAAGACGATTGACACACTCAATGACGTAGACAATATTATTTGGGAAACCATGAATGAACCGGGCGGTACCGCTAAAGCCGTCGCTTGGAACAAGGCGATGGTCCAGTATGCGCATTCTTATGAAGCGACACAACCAAAACAGCATCTGGTCGGAATGACAGGAGGATGGAGTCTTGGAAAAGCAATGCTTGATAGTGATGCCGACTGGATCTCTCCTGACTGGGATGATGAATACAAAGAAGGGGGATCTGCTTCATATTCTAGTAAAATAGCTATCGTTGACACTGATCATCTTAGCCCATGGTATTTCCTTGATGTGCAAGAGGTCACTAACATGCGGAAATGGGTTTGGAAAACATTTACAAGGGGCAATCATCCTATCTTTATGGATGTTTATAACATTCATAATCCGGAATTAGGAGCATTTGGGAGCATTGACCACGCTTTTGATCCGGTGCGTGACGCGATGGGTGATACGCGCGATTACTCTTTGCGGTTCCCGTCGCTTGCGCGCATGGTTCCGAGCGAAACACTTTCCGTCACCGGCTACGCGCTTTATGAAAACGGTGTAGCATATCTTGTCTATCAACCGAACCACTCTTCGTTTACCGTGAATCTTTCCGCTGGGAACTATGCGGCGGAGTGGTTTGATCCGCGCGATGCAAGTAAAAGTACTGCCACCATTAATCATAGTGGTGGTAGTCGTTCATTTACAATCCCGTCACATATTTCAAATGATGCCGTTTTGTATCTTCTCGCACAATAACATCTCCTCTTCACCCTCCTCCTCGCACCCTCCCTCCCGCTTTTCTTGGGCGCTTAAAGCATCAATGATCTTAAGTCGCGTATCGCCGCGCTCCTCTCCTAGATATACAGATCCTCCAGAATGAGCTCCAGATATTAAAGAGCGGAGAAACGTCACCACCACCTTAGGCAAGGGAAGCGAAGGGAGCGAAGTTACTAAACTCCAATTTGACTCTCTTACCGATGATAGGCAAGTTGCGTGATTACCTGTATTCTGGTAGTATAATCCGCATGGAAAAAGAAGAGAAAGAAGGGCAAAATGAGAAAGAAGCCGGCATTTATGAGTTGGGT
>JANLHH010000097.1 GCA_024654605.1 Patescibacteria group bacterium
CAACTAACGTGGGTGTTAATTAAGGACGCCTTGGTTGCACGTTTCGGCGTGCGTACTGAAGCTATCCCGATAATAACTCCTCACTTTTGGTACCCATATTGAAAGGATTGCTTAGAGGATTATGGGTTGAATGGGTCAACAACACCTGTTCCAAACAATTTGGTCACGGGTGTTTTTTTGTGAAAGAACAATAATCCCGATCATACCGCCTCCATATCCACCACTCTTCGCAACTCATCAAGTGAGGTGATTCCGGAGAGTACTTTTATTATACCATCTTCCCGCATATCAAGAATATTTTGAGGAATGGCGGCTTTTTTTATCTCTCTCGCGGAGGGGTTTGAGGTAACGATCACATCTTCAACCGCTCTATCGGTAAGAATCGCTTCAAAAATACCGATACGCCCCTTGTACCCAAGCCCATTGCAGGCAGGACAGGTGTTTTCTGTAGTTTTTGCCCGCCAGACTTTTGAAGCATCAAGGGCAATATCCCGCTTTTGTTTGATTGTCTCTATGGTGTGTTCAATAAGCGCACGCTCCGCTTCACTAGGACGGTCTTCTTTCTTGCACGTTTGGCATAACTTTCTCACCAAGCGTTGAGCGAGAGAAATATTGAGTGCAGAGCTGATAATCTTCGGGTTGATACCAAGATCAATAAGGCGAGGAATCACACCGGCCGCATCGTTGGTGTGGAGCGTTGAGAATACCAAGTGTCCGGTGAGCGCAGAGTTTACGGCAACCTCCGCGGTTTCTCCATCGCGGATTTCTCCGACCATGATAATGTCCGGGTCTTGTCGCAGTGCGCTCCGAAGTCCATTTAAAAACGTGTAATCTTTCGCTTTGTTCACTTGGGTTTGACTGATACCGGAGAGATGGTATTCAATAGGATCTTCAATGGTAATGATCTTTATTTCCGGCGTATACACCTTTCTCATAAAAGCATAAAGAGTGGTCGTTTTTCCGGAACCGGTCGGTCCCGTAGTGAGTATCATTCCGTTTGGTTTTTGAATTTCCTTTTCAATGATATTAAAAAGCATCGGCTCGATTCCCATACTATCAAAGGAAACATTGATATTTTCGGGATTGAGGATTCGTAGCACAATGGATTCCCCATATTCCCCGGGAAGCATTGAAGTTCTGATCTCAATTTCTCCTGTTTCCAATTTAATACTAAACCGGCCGTCCTGCGCCGCTTCTTTTATGTTTAGCTTGAGTCCGGAAAGTAATTTGATGCGGGAAAGCAAAAAATGGAATGTTTCATTTTTAAACACAGTGAAGTCTTGGAGAACGCCATCCAGCCGAAATCGCAAACGCACTTGTTTTTCTTCAGGTTCAAAATGTACATCAGAAGCGTGTATGGCAATCGCTCCCCCGAGAATGATTTCAAGGATTTTTGATATTTTATATCGGTTTGTTTCATTGGCAATTCCCGTCAATAATTGTTTTAATTCCGCGATGTCTTTGATTTGGTTTATGGAATCCCTTACCGCTGTTGCTGAAATATCAAAAACCCCTCCTTGTGTTTCTGCCGCAAGAGATACTTCTTTATACATATCCCACGCTTTCCCGAGAGTTTTTTTTGAACCCATATAAAGGGTAACTTCATAACCGGCTCGTTTGAGGTCATCAAGGACGACATTTATTTTATCGTTCTTGGGAGAAATAACCACCAGACTTAATTTTTTGCCGTTGATGTGAAATACCGCAGCTCCCGCTTCTCGCGCAACGGCTTCAGGAATAAGTTTTAATGCATCGGTGTTGACTGAAATGGCAGTGAGATCAAGATAGGGAATCTCGTATTTGAGAGCGAGTATCCTGACCAGGTCTTCCTCCTCTCGTTTATAGAGCTCATCAAGACGAGACTGCTGCTTTTGGTCGTCAAATTGCATATATTTCCTTTTATTCTAACGCCTTTACGACATGCGAACAATACTTGACAAATCCAAAACAAGTAGTATAATGGTAACAGATTAAAAAACACGCTGATTTTTCCACATTCTTTGAAACGGAGGTGAAAACCATGAATAGTTTCTTCCAGAAGGGTGTATTGTGGGTAGTAGCACTCGCTCTCGGCCTTCTTGGTGGGTGCGCATCGGCACCACAAGAACGCCTTGATCTGCACATGAAGGCCATGCAGCAGACAATCGAGGCAAATGATGTTGAATTGTCTCGTGCGTGTCGGCAAGAGCGCGAAAGCGCGATTGCTTCCGCAAAATACGAAGCTATTTCCCAAGATGATACTGCGGAATCCTGGCAGCAATACTACCGGGCACCCGTTTGTGTCTTGAAGGAGAAGCAGAAGAAAGAGGCAAGTCGGCATCAGATCCCGGAAGAGTTCGGCTTTACCATGGAAGATCTCGCAAAGCTGGATTACGATAAGCTGTGCGAATCGAGCCCCCTCAAAAGAATGGGGACTGGTAAGGGTATGGTGTGGCTTGCCGAACAAGGGGTTTCTCCCGAGTATTACAACGCCATCACGGCGGAGTGTCATTACCGCGATAATAGAGCGGCAGAGAAAAGATGGTTCGTTCGGAGTTTCTTTCCCACGGTACACATCGTTGGTACGGGGTTTGTGCCGGCGTATGGATACGGTTATCGCCCGTACGGTTATCGTTACCGCGGACATCATCGTCGTGGGTACTACGGAGATTCGCGGTGTACAACCGTTACTCCTGGAGGTCATGTAGCCGATCCCGGACTTCCTCTCTGTCAATAAGGTAGAGTTCTTTGTATTTTTTGTCATTTGTCATACCGGCGACGAAATTACGTTACCGGTATGACAATACTTTTAAGGTTTGAATGGTTTTAAATACCATTCTGGGTTTAAAAGTGTATGTCTTGACAAACATACGCATAGATGTAGTTTTGAGTTAGTTCACAGATATTCCAGACAAGGAGGAAGACGATGAAGAAACTACTGTTGTTCTTTGTATTGTTCATATCTTTGGGTGCGCCTTTGGTCACGTCGGCGGCGCCTCAAGTGTCCTACTGCAATATCGGCGCTGATCCGGTGGATGCTCATCGCAAACAGTACCTCGAAAAAGGTGAGTATGTGGCGACGCTCGAAAGTGACGCGTTCGTTACCATGCGGGCGGCTTCAGGAAAAGAGGTAAGCTGTATTGTGCGGAAAGGAGAGGAAGTGGTCTTTAACACAAATGGCTCTCTTCCCTGGATCAAAAAGTGCGGCAACACCATTCTGAGCGGACTCTGGTCTCCTGAAAAGGTCGGACTCTCTGACACGGACAAGTATTTACTTGGTCGCAATGCGAGACCAGCTTATGTTGCAGTGGTGTCCGAGTGCGGCGTCGGGACGGTCTGTT
Source organism: Patescibacteria group bacterium (assembly GCA_024654605.1). Lineage (GTDB taxonomy): Bacteria > Patescibacteriota > Minisyncoccia > Phycocordibacterales > JANLHH01 > JANLHH01. The sequence continues at coordinate 3,321 of JANLHH010000097.1, forward strand.
TTGCCAGAGCAGAGCAGTTTAGGTTTGGTGTGAACATTGGTGCCGGTTTGTACGGCATGTCGTACCGCGGCCTGAAAGCAAACAACTACAACCTCAACAACAGCCAAAACCAAAACCAAATTGCTGAAGGCGGTGATGGCGGCGCGGGAGGTGATGGTGGTGACGGCGGCGCGGGTGGTGACGGCGGTCCTGTGAATCCACCAAACGGTCCTCCGGGTGACGGTGGTCCAGTGGATCCACCAAACGGTCCGGTAAATCCAGGCAATTAATTTTTTGTTCCGAACACACAACAGAATATCGTTTTGTGTTCGGACTCATTTTTGAGCATTTAAATAATTAAATGTTGAACAATGGGCCTTGAATAAATAAAGGAACATTGATGTGTTGTTAATAGATAATAATTTAGTAAGTATGAAAACATTAAAAAACATAGTTACATACGGAGCATTTGCGTTTGTCGCCTTGACTACGCTTGTTTCGGTTGCGACTGCCGCTTCTGCGGCTACGTTCAACAACGATCCTGCTGACTACGCAACGCTTCGGGTGAGCAACTACACCGACAATCCCGGTTGTACCACTTGTTGGTCTTCTTCGGTCTCTGCCGACGCGGGCGACACGGTGTCGTTTTCTATTTACTACCACAATACGTCAAACGAAACAGCACAGAACGTGCGTGTGCGTTTGGTACCACAGTCCACCGGTGTAAGCACAGCACACTCTTTTACCGCATACCTCTTTGCTGACAATGCTTCGCAAGTGCTTGGTACCGCGAATGTCCAACTCACGAGTAGTCAGTCAATGACCTATATTTCAGGCAACACCTATTGGTATCCTAATCAGACACAGTCAAATCCGGCAACTCTTCTCAATGGGCAGAGCGGGTCCGAAGTGTTTAGCTCAAACGGGCTTTATATCGGCAATATCGCTCCCGGATGGAGTACTCAGGGTTCGGTGGTCATGCGCTTTTTGGTAAGCGGCACCGATGGGGGAGGACAGCAACCTTCTGTCACCACCAACTCCGCGACGAACATTACGCAATCATCCGCTCAATTGAACGGCTATGTTAACCCAAATAATACTTCCAATACCACGCGTTGGTTTGAGTGGGGCACAACCCAGTCTCTCGGCAATGCGACGGTGCACTACAATCAAAGCTATGCCGGCAACTTTAGCGAGAGCATTTCAGGTCTCGCATACAATACCACCTATTATTTTAGAGCAGTAGCACAGAACAATGCTGGTACCTCATATGGTTCAATTTTGAGCTTTTACACTAGTGGTAGTGGTGGTAGCGGGCTTCCTTCCGTCACGACTTATCCCGCAGAAGGCATAGGAGAAAACTTTGCTATCCTTAAGGGATATGTGGACCCCAACAACACAACGAATACTAGCAGATGGTTTGAGTGGGGCACTAATAGCTATTCACTTACCAATACGACCATTAAGTTGGGCCAAGGTTCTAATGCGGGAACATTCAATGAAACCCTGACTGGACTTTCTTCCGGCACTACCTACTATTACCGAGCCGTTGCCCAAAATGGCGCAGGCACGGTCTACGGAGGCATTCAGAGTTTCATGACAACGGGTACTGGTGGCGGTACCCAGCAGCCATTCGTCTCGACGAATTCTGCGACAAACATCACTCAAAGTTCCGCGACTTTGAACGGATATGTAAATCCATATAGTACCTACAATGCTACGCGTTGGTTTGAGTGGGGCACAACCCAGTCTCTCGGCAACAAAACGAATACCATTTCTCATGGTTCTACCGCTATGAATGTGAGCGACACGATCGCGGGTCTCGCCAACAACACCACCTATTACTTTAGGGTTGTGGCGCAGAATTCTTACGGCACGACATACGGGAACATTTTGAGTTTCGTCACGGGTACGGGAACTATTTATGGCACCAATCCGCCGACAGCCATTACCAACCTCGCAATAAATATTGACCACGACAGCGCGCGTTTGAACGGACTTGCATTAGTCTCCGGTAATGTCTTTACGAACGGATGGTTTGAGTGGGGAACAAGCCAATCGCTTGGCTTCACGACAGCAAGCCAGGGTCTTGGGAGCGCCTCTTCAATGGCGTTCATACATTCAATGTTCGGACTTTCTCCGAACACAACCTACTACTATCGCGCCGTAGCGCAGAACGCAAATGGTACGAGTTACGGTAGTATCTTGAACTTTAGAACCAATTCACTTCCCTATTATCCTCCAACAACACCTCAACCGCCTACCTATGTTGCTCCGAGTGTACGTGCGGTGACAATCACGAAGACGCTTGTCAATCTTGATTCTTTAAATGGCACCGATACATCAATCGCGGCGCTCAAAGGAGAGACAGTACGCTTCAATGTTGAAGTGCGCAACACGGGAGATATCACACTTGAGGATGTGGTAATCAAAGATCGCATTCCTTATTATGTGGAGTTTGCAAATGCAGAGGAAAAGGGAAGCTACAACAGCCCACAACGTGAAGTTGTCTGGTACATCGGGAACCTCGCGCCTCGTGAGGCGAGAAGTGTCACTCTTGATGTGGTGATAAC
>JANLHH010000101.1 GCA_024654605.1 Patescibacteria group bacterium
ACACACATAATTGCGCGGGTGGCGAAACTGGTAGACGCACTACCTTGAGGTGGTAACGCTCGCAAGGGCATGGAGGTTCAAGTCCTCTCCCGCGCACAAGTGAACGAAGTGAACGTCGTGCGGGGGAGAGGCGCAGCTTTTCTGAAAGAAAAGCGTTGCGCGGACTTGAAGACCTTTTGAGGTATTTTGTGAGCCAGTATTTTTTTCGGTGAAACAAAATATCCAAAAGGTGTACTGAATCTGTAAGATTCAAGTCCTCTCCCGCGCACAAGTGAACGAAGTAAGGAAGTATCACATCAGAGAGAAAGAGTTGCGGAGCGCTTGCGCTCCGCTTATACTTTCTATGGTACTGGGCGCGTGGCGGAATTGGTATACGCGTACGCTTCAGGAGCGTATGTCGCAAGACATGGGAGTTCAAGTCTCCCCGCGCCCACCATATAAAATCTTAACCGCCCCGTGAGGGCGGTTTTGATTTTAATGGTGGGCGAGAGGAAGTGCACTGCTGCACTTCCGTGGGAGACTTGAAAGACGGAGCCATGTCGCTTTGCGACAGGCGAGTCCGGGCAGGAGCCACACGGTAGAATTGAAGCGAGTTTGCGAGCGAACAATTATACCGATGTGAGCTGACGCCAAGTCTCCCCGCGCCCACCCAAAGAAACATCGGCGGAAAATGAAGAAAAGGTCGCCGTCCGCCTCGCGGACTCGGCAGGCTTTTTTATTTGACAAAACAAAAGTAATATGTTAATATTTAAAATAGGTAGCACCTTGTAACCGAAATCCAACATAACAGGAGGCTCTTTATGGGCAGACTTCTCAATTGGCTCGTCGAAGATCACTGGAGAGTGGAAACGCCGGAGGAAGAGCTTTGGGGTATCGACGCAATCGTTCCTCTGTCGTACACCACTACGAAGGAAAAGCTTACCGCCGCCACCGAAGCTGCCCTCAGAAAAGCAGCGGACTACAAAAAGAAAATGAGGCAGGCCGTTCTCGCTTTCGGAAATTGTCCGTATCCTTTCCGCGCCGCCGAGAAAATTGAAGCACATTTTAAAGGAGAAATTTTGTACAGGGAGTGGCTGAAAAGCAGCGACTATCTCGATACTGGCGACCTCAATAACAGCATTGAAGAAGCAGAGAATGCCAGAGACACCCTTAAGGTGAACGGCATTACGCCGAAGCGCGTCCTTATCGTCACTGGCGAGATGCATTCGAGGAGAGCCCACTATATTTAGCAGAAGGTGTTCCCTTCCGCCAGTATCATGGTGCGCACCGTCGCTCATATCCACGAGTATCACTCGAATTACCCTGTGGCCACGCAACGAAACGGCTGGATATGGTTTTTCTTCAATGTAGCGACCTGGATGGCGCTACATACCGGATGGGGATGGAACTTCTTCAAGAACCATCATCATCCGACGGCCGCCTCCTGACTCACACACACGACTCAAGCCCGTCTGCTTACCACAGACGAGCTTTTTTTTGACAACCTTCGTTTCGCTTTGTAGGGCGAGTTTGATACACACCCTTTTTATTGTTTTGACAAACATAATGGTTAGGCAAGAGAAAGAGCTTTCATTTCAGCTTGAAACTCTGACCGCAGCTTCAGTTTTATTACCAGAGAGTTCCAACTAAACCCAACGTAGCCCACAAACATTAGGCGACAATGCGGAGCATTGGCGTCTTTTTGTTTGTGCGGATTGCGGTGAGACTTGAAGCCCAATTGATCCCGTTTTAGACGGGACAATTGGGGTACTGAATCTGTAAGATTCAAGTCTCCCCGCGCCCACATCGTGCGGTTTTTTTGCAAAAAAACGCCGCACAAAAATGTGCGGCGTGCCCAGGCTCCTGCCTTGAGCTGGCGGCTAGAATCTTGAGATCAGTGGTGGTGATGATCGTGCGCAATCTCTTTTTTTATATGGCGTGCTATCCCAAAAAGCATAAGACTGATGATGATCGTTGCCATACTGTCAATTTCCCCGTGTGACCAACTACTGATACCCAGTACGCCCTTAAGGAGCGCACTTTCCATAAGGAAAGCGGTTCCCACCACAACAACTGAGATCAGAAGATCGGTCGCGGTATGGGTTATGGCAGACATGTGTACCCAGCCACCAAGCTTTGAAAAAAGCCCTCCGAACAAACTTTTGCTCGCATGTTTGTGGACATGCGTATGTTCGGGACTGTTCCCATGGTCCAGACCAAGCATCAATAAAAGGCCTAGCATTATTCCATTACCCACCAAGCCTCCCGTTGCTATCAAAAGCATTGGGCCTGTCAGTACGTGGTCATGTCCAATAACAAGCCTTACTATTGCAAGTATAATGTTTATACTCGCAACGGTCATGAGGATGGAAGCATTTCTATTGCCCCATTTTTTGTCTATCTCATGGATAGCTTGAGGAGAAACCTCGCGAAGCTTTAGGGTTAAAGCATACGCGGAAGCTCCATAGACAAAAATGTCCGACAAGACATGCCACGCATCACCTAGCAAGGCGAGACTTTTCGAAAAGATCCCTCCGCCAAGTTCGGCAAAGAATAAAAATAGTGCTAGTCCGGTTGCCCAAGCGTAACCTTTCAGTTTACACCGACACACAGCCTTTTTCGAGGTTTCTCCATAACGGAGCTCGCAACTCGTAAAATGCCCTGTTTTGAATATTGTGAGCACGGCTCACCTCCGAATGTTGTAAGGTTCAATCTTTTTTTATAGTATATCATTTTTGAGTATTTGTCAACGGTGCGTAGTAGTGATATAATAACAACTAATGTTGTATACAAGAAAAGGCGACAAGGGCGATACGAGCATTTTTGGCTGCGACCAGCGGTTTTCCAAGAGCTCTGCGATAGCGGAAGCCCTCGGCGCGCTTGATGAGGTGAATTCTTTTTTGGGTGTATGTAAACTGGAGGCTGCGGCAAAAGAGCCATACCTGGAAGGACACAACTTTAGTGACATGATCGAATGGGTCCAACAACAGCTTTTTATCGTACAGGCGCATATCGCAGGAGCGGAGAAAACAATAGAGAAAGAAAAGATCGCGCATGTGGAACAAGCGGTAGATATGGCGGAGAAAGAGTTGCCTCCCATAAAAACATTCTTCGTTTCCGGCGGAACGCCGCTTGCCGCACGTCTTGATTTCGCCCGCACGCTCGCTCGTTCCGCCGAGCGGAGGGTTGTGGCTGTTTCCGAAGAAGGGAAGGTGAAAGTGGACGGATCGATACTCGTATTTCTTAACCGCCTCTCCTCGCTTCTCTACTCTATGGCTAGACTTGTGAACCACAAATCTGGTATAACAGAGGAGCCGCCGCATTACTAATGCGGCTTCATATATATGGTGCTCATGGTGTAAAGGTTAACACTGAGGTTTGTGGAGCCTCCGATTCGGGTTCGATTCCCGATGAGCACCCCAAGATATAGAAAACCCCCTCATTGAGGGGGTTTTCTATATCTTGGTGGCACAAGCAAACCAACTGCTTGGTTTGCGTTCGGGATCGAAAGGCGCAGCCATGTTGCTCTGCGACTGGCGAGCCAGGGTCGTGAGCACTTAGTAAATTTCAAGTAAAGCGAAGAAATATACTTAGTGACTCCTGACCGATTCCCGATGAGCACCCTGACATAAAAAACACTCTACCAAGAATTGGTACAGTGTTTTTTATGTCTTTTTGTGTTAGATGCCAATGAGTGCTGTTTCATCTGCGTAAAAATGGTACTATAAAAACAGGGCGTACTACATGGTCGGTATTATCAATCGTTAATTTTTAATTTTATACAACATGAAACAACTGCACATGATCGCTTTTATCCTTCTCGTGATTGGAGGTATTAACTGGCTTTTGTTCGGCATTTTCAACTGGGAGCTCTCGGCGCTTGTTGGCGGACCGGGTTCTCTCATTGCTAAAATCGTCTTTGTTGTGATCGGCCTCGCGGCAATATATGAACTTGCCACACACCGCCATAACTGCAAGACCTGCTCCAAATCTCCTTCCGGCAACCAACCGGTTAGAATGTAAAATATTCATTGGCAACAAAGCAAAAACCGAGGCATTGTTACCTCGGTTTTTGCTTTCAGAGCGGGGATCAGTTCGTAACCTCTTTTTGTGATATAATGAAAAAATCAGCACAGAATATGATATTCATTAAAAAATACGCCCTGCTCCTCATTGTGTTTATTATCTCCAGCGCAGTGAGCAGCTACCTGTTGTTTGAGGAAGAATTAGCCGAAGTGCCTTCCATGCAAGAAGATACCACTCCCTCCTCTTCCACAACACCGGGAACGGTGGAACGCAAGAAGAATAAAACGAGTATTGACTTGAGCAATCAAGGACTTATTGAGTTTCCTAAAGAAATCTTAAACAACACGAGTATCACAACGCTCATTTTATCAAACAACAATATCAAAACACTGCCATCAGAGATAGGGAGATTGGTAAATTTAGAAGAACTCTATTTGGATAACAACCAACTTGAGGGCGCACTTGTGGGAGAGATCAGACACATGAGCAAGCTCGAGATTTTGGATGTGCACAACAATAATATGACGGGCATACCGGCGGAGATAGGGCAACTGAGTCATTTAATAACACTCAATCTTGCTGGCAATAAAATTGACACGATGCCTGACGAAATACGCAATATCAACGGAAATTTAAAAACGCTTGACCTTTCAAACAATACGTATTCGCAAGAGACCCTGCTTCGTATAAAGACCATGCTGCCCAATACGAACGTTGTCTATTAAGTTTTTTAACAAAGAACCATAAGCTACCTCACACAGACAGCTCTTCCATACGAGGAGTCGTTTTGGTATCGTAAGGATACATGCGAGCCCTTTTTCAAAAATTGCAGCAATTTTATTTGAAGTACGAACGCCACATTACAACTGTGGCGTTCGTGGTAGGTTTCGTTGTGGATAATCTTACGCTTACCCGCGTTGATCTTCTCTTTGATAATCTCGTACTCTTTTCGTACCTTCTTGTTGCCACTGCAAGCATTCTCTTTTTTAACATGACATCCGTCACGACCACGACCGGGTTTTTTGGGAGCGTGCGGTCCTTAGTACCGCTTACTATGCAATTTGCGTTTGGAGGACTTTTCAGCGGTTTCTTTATTTTTTATACGCAGAGCGCCTCGCTTGCCGCAAGTTGGCCGTTTTTACTCCTCCTCCTTCTTCTTCTCATCGGCAATGAGGCGCTTAAGAAACGATACAGTCGATTTGTCTTTCAGATGAGCATGCTTTTCTTTGTTCTTTTTTCCTATCTCATTTTCTTTTTCCCGATCCTCCTTCACGAAATAAGCGCGCGCGTGTTTATTCTCTCCGGTGTCGCGAGTTTGTTTGCTATCGTCGCGCTTATTGGCCTTCTTCTACGGGTGATGCCCGCCCGTGAGCAGGAATGGAAGAAGGCGCTCACGGTAAGCATTGGTGGTATTTTTCTTTTCGTGAATATCTTTTATTTTGCAAATATTATTCCTCCCATACCGCTTTCACTCAAAGAGGCGGGCGTCTACCATTCTGTCACTCGCACGGAAGACAACGCCTATATGGTTTCCTATGAGCAGAACAAGTGGCCTTTGTTTTTTGGAAAAACCAGTGCTACGTTCCACAAGAACCCAGGCGAGTCGGTCTATTTTTACAGCGCCGTCTTTGCGCCGACCGATCTTGATACCAACATTTTCCATAGTTGGCAGTACTATGATGAAAGTATAGGGGAGTGGAGAGAAATGAGTCGTATCGGGTTTCCGATCATCGGCGGCAGGGATGGGGGTTACCGTGGCTACTCAATGAAAACAAGTGTTGTGCCGGGGGATTGGCGGGTTCAAGTTGAAACTGCCCGCGGTCAAATTTTGGGGCGAGTGAAGTTTATTATCGTTGAGTCGCAGACATCATCTCCCTTGAAGACAGAAATGCGATGATTACTCTTCTTCAGGAACCAAGAAACAGATGTCTTACAAAAATAGAAAAACACCCCGATACTATCGGGGTGTTTTTATGGAGGTACTTGATTTTACTGTTCTCATGTGGCGAAAGAAGTCTCTATTGAAGTGGTGATGCTGTTTGACCAGTCGAACCTGAATTTTAGCTCGGATGCTGAGTTTTTTCTTCCGTCTTAATCTCAATCCTTAGTTTTTTGCCGTCGCTCTTTATCTCCGCTCCTACCTTTTAAGTAACATTTAAAATTCGCGCCCTTTTTTCTTTTCTACAGTTCCACAAAAAGGAGTAAGAACATAATACCAATACCAAAGAGAATGGCGGCGAATTGGACCATGGAACGCCGCGGGTCCGATACCTTATGGATCTCGGGCACCAAGTCTGAACCTGCGATATAGAGAAAGCTTCCCGCGGCGAATGCGGCGATCATGGGTAATAAGGAATCGATGCTACTGCCGATAAAAAGTGCCATGCCAGCCCCGACAATTGCAGTAAGAGCCGAGAGGAAATTCATGAAGATGGCTTTGTTTTTACTAAACCCCGCATGAAGTAAAACCCCAAAATCACTGATCTCTTGGGGAATTTCGTGAAGAACGATGGCAATAGTTGTTGCAATACCAACCTCAATACTAATGAGATAGCTGCTGCCGATAATAACGCCGTCAATAAAGTTGTGCACGCCGTCCGACACTAACACGAGATGTCCCAGTGGCGCGATTGGCGCGTTTTCATGCGCGAGTGCTTCCGCATGTATTTCTTCACCAACCCCATTCTCAACAGTATGAACGTGTTTCCAGCGCAGGAATTTTTCCAACACGAAAAACGACACAATGCCGAGCAATATGAAAAGCGACACCGAAACAGCATTATTACTTTCCTTGAATGATTCGGGAATCAAGTGTATTAACGCGTCTCCGAACAATGCTCCGGTGGCGACACTTACCAACACAAAGAGCACCTTGTGGAGCAGGCGTTCTTTCATGGAGAGCGTTACGATACCAACGAGCGAGATAATGCTGATAATGAAGACGCTCGCAAACGTGTATAAATAAACGATAGACATATAAATTTATATGTATCGTAGCATCTTTTTGCGCTTTTTACAACTTGGATTTAATATCGTTCATTTTGTATAATGGTAACAATTCAATAACGAGTTAAATAAATTATCAAAATATCTATGGAAAATGATACAACCACATTGCAGCAACCAAACCCTCAAGAGTCAGGAATTCATTCACTACAGAGATATGCAAACAAAAAGACTGCGATATTGGTAATAGTCATCGGTCTTACTTTGGCCTTACTTTTTTATGGTAAAGGTGTATTTGTGGCGGCAACAGTAAATGGAAGTCCGATAAGTAGATTGAGTGTGGTGCAGCAATTAGAAAAAGAGGGAGGTAAAAACACACTGGATTCGTTGATCACGGAAAGACTTATTGAAAGTGAGGTAAAAAAAATGGGAATTGT
>JANLHH010000108.1 GCA_024654605.1 Patescibacteria group bacterium
TAATAATGAACCTGTGTTTGTAGAAACTGCGTTTATCGTTCCTGTAATATCGGGAATATTTATGTTTGTCGCCGCTCTCCATAGAAAGGTGTAATTATGGCTGACACGCGCCCCGATGATTACCAGATACCGGAGTATTGTATCTACGACACAATTATCTGCGCCGGGACGTGCGGCGGTTGCGAACATGGATATTTTCCAGAAGGAGATAATATGGCATCTGACAGCATCAACCCCGATGAACTCCGGAACGTCAACCCGGAACCGGAAACCGAATACCACGAGGGCGACCTTGATAAGTTTTTTGGTTGCGCGCCCGGTTTGACGGGGGGACTGACTCCGAGGGAATACATCGAAAAAGTGAGGGGGGAGAAAGAGCCGGAGCCGGACAGGTATGGGAGGCCGTGGAGTTATAATGCTGGAAGCGGCACATTAAGAGATTCAAAAGGAAACACTAAAGGCTTAATTTCAACTATCAGTGTTGGGAAATTAATCGTCTCCGCCGTCAACGCTGCTTATGCCGCAGAGCGGGCCGCCAAACCGGCCACGTATGTTTTCGATGATGAGTCGATAAACGAGGAGTGGGATATTGTACAGACAGCGGCGGCGCTCATCGACTGCCCGGGGTTTCAGGAATGCGCCCAGGCGATGTTTTACTTCGATTCGAGCATTGCTGAGGCGTGTGACCGCGACTGTCCGGTGAAAGATTTTATTGGGGCTGTGAAGGCGTATAATAAGACCGTGGAGGGAGAGCGATGAAAAGTAACTTTAGAGATGAATACGCAGGTTATATGCCCACTGGAGAACCGGCGAAAAACTTCGCGCCTTACGTGCTGGTCTGGTCTGAAATGGCAGTCAGGGCAGCAATACACAGAGCATTGATTGCAACAGCGCGGCGAAAGAACAAAGACCTCAGCGACAAATACAAACGTCTGGCGCTTTATCTGCGAAACAACCACGGCATGACCGCAGAGGATATTGATACCATTGGCAAACACTACACCGGCGAAGATGAGCCGGACAACGAATAGGGGAAAACATGCGAGTAGTGAGGGTAAAGCTCGAAGGGTTTGCCGGGCCGAATGCATACAGAGACGCCGATTCTGCTATGGAGGAAATACGGATGCTGGTAGAA
>JANLHH010000115.1 GCA_024654605.1 Patescibacteria group bacterium
TGGGGCTGATCCTCCGGGACGATAATATCAAAATGCATTGTCATTCCGTTTTTCTTTACGACGTATGTATCAAAGACAGATACTTTCATAAAAAACTCCCTTCTTGATAATTTTAAAATTTTTCAAATTGTTCCTTTGATGCTCCACATTCCGGGCAAACCCACTCTTCCGGTAAATCTTTAAAACATGTACAATAATAAAGATAGCGTTTTTTTAATCTCACATACCAAACTCTGTTTTTACAATGTCTGCGTGGTAGAGAGAATTGTTATCTCCATAGCCGCCCTTATCCAAGAGAATCGCTTTTTTACAATGTCAAATTGTTCGCCAGATTTTATGAAGGTCGCCGTGCCTTTGATCAGGAACCCAGTACCTGGGCCGCGGAGTCCCTGTACCTCTCGACTTCCAAGTGTTAAAAGAATGTTGTTATCTTTCTCCACATTGGCCTCAGTCTGTATCATGCCGCCAACGGGGAGCAAAAGATGCCCATCTCGGGTGACGACTATGTAGCTATTCCAGGTATTTACCATATGCGGACCATCGACGCCCATGGTTACTATTGCGACTACACCCTCACATTTAAGAATCTGCGTCATCTTGTCTGGGATCATCTGTAAACCTCCTCATGTTTTTAGTATCTTATCACAATCGAATTTCCTTGTGCCTAACGCTCCGACTCAGAGACGGTATTCTGTCTGCTGGAGCCGGTCGCTCGCTAATGGGCTATTGGGCGCCATTCTGCTATTTCCACTGTCGAAGTTCAATAATAAGCCCATCCGGGTCTCTTATCTCTCCACGGAATGAATTGCCCAAGTCCACTGGCTCCTGGGCTATGGCTATCCCTTTGCCTTTCAGGTAATCCACCGCCATTGCCATATCGTCTACCTCAAGGGCAATGCCCCTGTATCCTATCTCCCATGGATTTCCGGATTTTGGCTTGGGATCATCTACGGAGATAATCTCAAGAACAGTATCGCCAAGTTCAATATAAACAATCTCTTTCATGGGCGGCGTTTTCATTTCCTTACGACTCCTGATTCTAAAGCCAAGAACGTCTACATAGAAGTCGATGGTCTTTTCCGCATTCCCTGGTACAATTTCTACATGGTCGACTCTCTTGAATATCATTCTAACTCCTTTTTTGCGACAGAAGACCCCGTCGCACACGTTTGTGCCGGAATCTCAATTGTTCGTGACCATCGTCCGACTTTCGATGGCCTTTCACTTAATTCTGCATCATCGCAACATTAATTTACATTCTATATTTACATTCTCCGGTATGTCAACTTGTTTTCCCATCATCGACCTACCTTTCCGATGTTCATATCAAAGACCTTCTCGATCAGTGCATCCAAAACACCATTAAAGGTATCCCATGCCACCTGTAGCATTAATTGCAACAACACAACCCATGTTGACTGCCGTTAAGTCTAAGGCAATTCACAATGGGAACAACAACCATATCTGCCGATAGCGGTCGTTTGCCCATGATAACTTTTGCCACGGTACCATCGTCATTTTCCTTAAATGATTTTCCACCATTCGAGGTGATGACCTCAACACCCTTCTCCGTCACGTGTTTCCAGACGGGCAATGCCATGCCTTATCCCGATAGAAACATCTCCTATTCGTCAGTATAACCTGGGAAATAATCTTGCTTTATATGATTCGCAGCAATACCCATTCTTTTTAAGATGCCGCCTAAGCTCTCCACCATCGACTCAGGACCCGAAACATAAAAGACTGGTGTTTGCAAATCCGGCACCAGTTTTTTAAATGTATTTTCGTCTATGCGTTCGGGAGCGATGACATATTGCATGACAAGGTTCGAATTATTTTTTGCAAATTTTTCCAACTCCTCTTTATATGGGATGTTGTGGTCGCGGTTGGCATACAATAACGTCGCGTGTAGTTTTAGACCTGCGTGATCCGCTTCTTTAAGTATGGAGTGGAATGGTGTGATGCCGATACCGCCCGCAATGAAGACATACTCCTGCGTCGGATCTTCCACGGTGAAATCACCGTCTATGTCGGATATTTCAATCGACTCGCCTACCTGTAAAGCGCCAAATGCGGCCTTGAAGCTGCTCCCTTTTTCGTTCGTTAGCCTTGTCGTAATCATTACCTCTTTCTCAAACGGAGCCGAGGCTACCGTAAACCACCGGTCTGAGCCACGATTATCTGTCGGCTCGTGATGGAGTACATAGTGTAGAAACTGTCCGGCTTTCCAGGTGAGAGGTTCTGTGGAACTGAA
>JANLHH010000019.1 GCA_024654605.1 Patescibacteria group bacterium
ACTGCGATCCGTCCGCTCGTGGACGGGGTTATTTCCGATTACGAGATCACCGAGGAGATGTTGGCGTATCTCATGAATAGGGTAAAAAAAATATCCAACAAAATGATTCGTCCGCGCGTGGTGATCGGCGTGCCTTCAGGGGTGACGAATGTGCAGATACGCGCTGTTCGCGACGCGATGAAATCCGCCGGAGCGAGAGAGGTTCATATTGTAGAAGAGCCCATGGCGGCGGCTATTGGTATTCGTTTGCCGGTGAAAGAACCGGTCGGCTCTATGGTGATAGACATGGGTGGCGGAACGACTGATATCGCGGTTATCTCACTGGGTGGCATTGTGCATTCCAAGAATCTGCGGATCGCCGGGGATAAACTAAACAACGATATCATTTCTTATATCCGTGATGAATTTAAGATCATGATCGGCGACCGTACCGCGGAGAGCGTAAAGATTGCCATCGGATCGGCACTTGGCGACACATCAGCAGAGGCTTCGGTCAAGGGAAGGGATCTTATCACCGGATTACCGAGAGAGGTTATTATTACCGAATCAGATATCAGGGAAGCGATCGCTTCGTCCGTCAATCATTTAGTGGAAGCGGCAAAGGAAGTATTGGAAGGAACACCGCCGGAAATTCTTTCGGACGTGATGAATCGCGGCGTGGTGTTGGTTGGCGGCGGCGCGCTCATTCCGGGCCTCGCAGAACTCTTGCATAAAGAGTTGAAGATACCTGTCCATATTGCCGATGATCCGCTTACGTCAGTCGTGCGCGGAACGGGAATCATTGTGGAAGACATTGAGTATTTCATGGAGGTATTAATTAAAAACGAAGATGAATTACCGCCAAAATAATATAAAGCGAAATATACTGGTCGGTATCTTTGCTCTCATGGTATTGGTCTCCGTTTCCTATTTTTGGGGCGGCACGATCTATTACGGAATTTCTGCGGCAGCTCATTACGTTTCGGAGCCCCTTTGGAAAGCGGGGAGCCGCGTGAGCAATACCGCCTCTTCGTACGCCGGCTTTTTGGACTCAAAAGAAACTTTAAAAGAAAGGAATGATGAACTGGAGCAAGAGATTCAGGAGCTTCGCTTGAAGCTTCTCTCCAAAAACTTTCTATTGCAAGAAAACAAGGAACTGAAGGCGATGCTTGGGCGCGTCAGTGAGCGAGATGTGGTGCTTGCCGCAGTGCTCTCTAAGCCGAACAATTCTCCTTACGACACGCTCATCATTGATATAGGGAAGGATAAGGGAGTAAAAGAAGGAGACAAAGTCTTCGTTGAGGGAGAGATCGTGATAGGGACGATACAAGAAGTCTACGCGTATTCTTCAAAGGTGGAGCTGTACTCCTCTCCGGGTCTTACACACAATGCAACACTTCGGGAGGGTACTATTCCCGCCACGGCTTATGGGAAAGGTGTTGGTAACTTTGAGATTACTTTGCCGCGTGATATTGAGATCGCTTTAGGCGACGTGGTTACGATTCCCGACACAGAGGTAATAGTACTCGGCAGCGTTCTTTATATCGGAAAAGACCCGAATAGCCCGTTTCAGAAAATTCTCGTAAAAAGCCCGATTAATTTTAGTGAGTTAAGATGGGTAGAAGTTGTCGTCTCTTCTTTTGAGAATACCAATTAATTAACGTTTACGCCGCCCGAAGGCGGGGTTAAAAAATCTCATAGGCATGATAAAAAGGATTATTGCAGATATAGGTATAGTATTGAGTATCTTATATGCGCCGTGGTGGATGACGGTCTCCGCGGGTGTCTTCTTTGCATTTTATTTTAGTAACTATTACGAACTGATAGCCGCAGGCGCTCTCGTAGACATACTCTACGGAAACAACAGCACTTCTTTGATACACATCCCTTTCGTTTTCAGTATTGGTTCAATTATTTTTTACTTTTCCATTCAATTTTTGAAGACTAAAATGCGTATGTATAATAGCTAAATAATGTCAAAGAAAAGACCATACAACCACGAAATAGATCCCGACGAGATCTTTTTGGATTCCCGTAATCTTCCGGAGTTTGATATACATCAGTTTGAAGGAAGGATTGAACGCCCCATTTCCAAACAAGCCGTCTTCCTGATGGGTATCGTGTTCGTGCTCGTGGGGGTCATTTTTCTCGGACGACTCATGGATCTTCAGGTGGCGCGCGGGGAATTTTATCGGGAACGCGCTGAGAATAACCGCTTACGGCATATCCCCATCTTTGCGGAGCGAGGAGTGATCTATGACAGAAATAATCAAGAGATGGCATGGAACGTGCCGAGCGAGGATGATTTTTCAAATCGAGAATACATCAAACAAGAAGGATTTTCACACGTGCTCGGATATATCAGCTATCCCAAGAAAGACAGTTCGGGTTATTATTATCAAACCGCTTTTGAAGGGAAGAATGGTATTGAAAGCACATACAACGATCTTTTAGAAGGGAAGCAGGGGATCAAGATAAATGAGGTGGATGTGTTTGGTGAACTGCAGTCCGAGAGCACCATTCTCCCATCGGAGGATGGTGAAAATATCGTGCTTTCCATTGACGCGCGGGTCCAGAATAAACTCTACGAATTAATAGGAAATTTATCCCGCGATGTTTCGTTTACTGGCGGGGCGGGTATTATTATGAATATTGAAAATGGGGAATTGCTCGCGATGGCGAGTTTCCCTGAATACAGTTCGGACGTGCTCTCTCGCGGGGAAGACGGCGAAAAAATAAATACATACATCATCGACGAGAGCAAACCATTCTTGAACAGGGCTGTTTCGGGGCTCTATACGCCGGGATCGACGGTTAAGCCCTATGTGGGGATTGGCGCACTTCATGAAGGTATTGTGACGGCGGATACTTCAATACTCTCTACCGGTTCCATATCAATTCCCAATCCCTATTTTCCTGATCTGCCTTCTGTCTTTAACGATTGGAAGGCGCATGGGTGGGTGGATATGCGCAAAGCAATCGCCGTTTCTTCCAACGTCTATTTTTATGAGATTGGCGGGGGGTATGAAGATCAAAAAGGACTCGGTATCGCAAAAATAGAAGAATATGTTCGCCTGTTCGGTTTAGGGGAACTTACCGGCATAGACATACCGGGAGATGTGGAAGGAGTGGTTCCCAATCCACAGTGGAAGGAGAGTAATTTCCCAGACGACCCGTGGAAAGTTGGCGATACCTATCATACGTCAATCGGACAATATGGTTTTCAGGTGACGCCTCTGCAAATGGTGCGCGCGGTTGCGGCGATCGCAAACGACGGCACATTGGTAAAACCTCACTTACTCATCGGGATTTCGGAACAGCCGATCAATCAGGAAGAATTCATCGTAGGAACAATAGATATAGAAAGAAAATATTTTAATGTCATTAAAGAGGGAATGAGGCGCGCGGTAATTGAAGGATCAGCGACCGGATTGAATATTCCCGGAGTTTCTGTCGCGGCAAAATCCGGTACGGCGGAAGTGGGAATCTCTAAGAAGCGCGTTAACTCATGGATTACGGGATTTTTCCCTTATGAAAATCCCAAGTACGCTTTTACCGTTGTCATGGAAGAGGGTCCTCGCACCAATTTAATTGGGGCATTGTATGTGATGCGTCAGCTTCTTGAATGGATGGCGATGGAAACACCGGAGTACACGAAGTAGGCGAAACAGTAAGCCTTTATTGACTTTCGGCCTTTCGGCCTTTATGATGTCTAGTGAGGAGTGAGTGGGAATATACTCATTTTCTATAATCAAACCCCAAACTACTACCTATATGGATAATGAACCGAAGACATATTTAAGCAAAGAAAAGTACAAAGAGCTTACTGAAGAGCTCGATTTTCTTAAGACAAAACGGCGCAAAGAAATTGCGGAGAAGCTTGAGTATGCCAAGTCACTTGGCGATCTCTCTGAAAATGCCGAGTATCACGAAGCGCGGGAGGATCAAGCAAGCACCGAACGGCGCATCGTTGATCTGGAAGTATTACTCAAGGACGTAGAAGTGGTAAAAAAACACCACAGTGAAGAAGTAGAGATCGGGTCTGTGGCAATCGTTCAAAAGGAAGGTGAAAAAGAAAAAAGAACCTACCAGATCGTCGGTTCTGCGGAAGCGGATTCTACCACAGGGAAGATTTCAAATGTGTCTCCGCTTGGTGAGGCGCTCATGGGAAGAAAAAAAGGAGAGACTGCTTCTTTCCAAATTCCCGCCGGTGAGGTAAAATATAAAATTATAGACATTGAATAATCAGCTTCTTTAGCCGGCAGTTCATAAGAACCTAAACGCTGGAAGCTCTCCCTTGTGGCATCTCTAGAAGAACTTCGCAGTGAACGCATCAAAAAGCTCCAGAATCTTAAGGCAGAAGGGATAGATACCTATCCTATTGTTTCGCATAGGGAATATTCACTCGCTGAAGCGCTTCTCGCGTTTCCCAAACTCTCAAAAAGAAAAAAACCGATCGTTCTTGCCGGGCGCGTGCTCGCACTCCGCAAACAAGGCGGTCTCATATTTTTGAATTTCAGCGATGGCACGGAAACACTGCAAGCCATGATGAAGAAAGACGATCTGGTGACCGGAAGTTTTCAGTTGTTTGCCGACAATATAGACATCGGCGACTTTGCGGAGTTCACGGGGACGCTTTTTATCACTAAGCGAAAAGAAAAAAGTATTTTGGTAAAGAGTTGGCGCATGCTTGCCAAAAGTTTGCGACCGCTTCCCGACCAATGGGCGGGCCTGCAAGATGTGGAAGAGCGATTCCGGAAGCGATATCTCGACACACTCATGTCTGTCGAAGTAAAAGAGCGTTTCATTATGCGCTCGCGTATCATCACGACATTACGCTCTCTTTTGGATACCGAAGGGTTTCTTGAAGTGGAAACACCGATATTACAGCATCATGCCGGCGGGGCTACCGCAGCACCATTCACGACGCACCACCATGCGCTTGATATTAATCTCTCCCTGCGCATCGCGCCGGAGTTATATCTGAAGGAACTTTTGATCGGCGGATTTCCGAAAGTCTACGAGATGGGACGAAATTTCAGAAATGAGGGGATTGATGCGACACACAATCCGGAATTCACCATGCTTGAGTTTTACGAAGCGTACAGTGACACAAAGAAACTTATGGTGTTCATGGAACGCATGATCAAGAGCACCGTAAAGGCGCTTTTCAAGAAACAAAACATTCCTTACGGAGAACACACCATAGATTTTTCTAAAAAATTCCAAGTTGTTTCATATCTTGATCTGCTCAAGCGCTACGCGCTCATCACGCATCCGGAATCTATCACCAGAGAGGAGGCGATGACCAAGGCGCATCAGTTGGGCGTGCCGGTGGACAAGAAAGAGGGAACGCAGAAGATACTTGATAATATCTACAAAAAATCGTGCCGTCCAAAAATCATACAGCCAACCTTCATTATTGATTATCCCGCTGATTATCTTCCGCTTGCGAAACGGAAAGAAGAAGGAGGAAATCTTGTTGATGCGTTTCAGCTGGTGATCGCCGGTATTGAAGTGGGAAAAGCGTTCTCCGAGCTCAACGATCCGCTTGACCAAGCGGAGCGTTTCAAAAAGCAGGAAGAACAAAGAGTGGCCGGTGATGAAGAAGCGCAGACTCGCGATGACGCATTTTTGGAGGCAATGGAGTACGGTATGCCGCCCGCGGGAGGTGTGGGGATCGGTATTGAGCGCCTGGTACTTTTGTTTACCAACACACACAACGTTCGCGAAATCATTCTTTTCCCCACACTCCGCCCGAGAGGGTAAAGGAAGAGGATTTTTCATGTGGTAAAACGAGATAAAGACCATCCAAACGGGTGGTTTTTTTAATGTGCGGCCTCCAGGCGTTCTTGCTATAGGAGATAACGTTTTTAAGGGATACGTCGGGGTAGCTAAAAGTGGATAACTTTTTTGTGTAGTGGGATGAAGTGGTATATAATGAAAGGCAAGTGGGATAAGGTGGGATGTTCCCAAAACACCAACCATGCTCATAGGCGAATACATACACACGCTTGATCCAAAAAAAAGGCTTTCGCTTCCCGCTAAATTTCGCAAAGAAGTAGGGAAAAAAG
>JANLHH010000120.1 GCA_024654605.1 Patescibacteria group bacterium
ATAAGACCCGAAGCCAGATGAGCTTGCCATGGGCAGGGTGAACTCTTGGGAAACCAGGGGGGAGGCCCGAACCGGTTGTTCGTACAATTACATCGGATGACCTGTGGTAAGGAGTGAAAAGCTAATCGAATCTGGTAATAGCTGGTTCTCTCCGAAATAGCTTTTGGGTTAGCGTCGCGTGAACCTTTCAGGGGTAGAGCACTGGAAGAGTCAAACAGGGAGAAATCTCGTTGACTCTATCAAACTCCGAATACTGAAAGTATACTGCGCGGCAGTTAGACCATGGGGGCGAAGCTCCATTGGTCAAAAGGGAAACAGCCCGGATCTCAATCTAAGGTCCCTAAATTTACACTAAGTGCGCTTAAGGATGTGAGATTTCATAGACAATGAGGAGGTTGGCTTAGAAGCAGCCACCCTTTAAAGAAAGCGTAACAGCTCACTCATTCAGAGATCTTGCGCCGCAGATGATCGGGGCTAAGTGTAGTACCGAAGGTGAGGGTTTGTATATTCTTCGGAGTATACAAGCGGTAGGAGAGCGTTTTTGTCTGCAATGAAGCCGAAGGGGTGACCCACGGTGGAGCGGCAAGAAGTGAGAATGTTGGCACAAGTAACCACAATCAGGGTGAAATCCCCTGACGTCGAAAAACTAAGGTTTCCTTGGCGATGTCAATCAGCCAAGGGTCAGTCGGTCCTAAGGTAATGGCGAAAGCCGAAGCCGATGGATACACGGTTAATATTCCGTGACTTCTCTGTAGTGCGATGAGGGGACGGAGTTTAGTATACCCTGCGCATTATTGGATTTGCGTTCATACTCTGAGGAGGATTTCTAGGAAAATCCGGGAGTCTGCTTTTAATAGCAACTCCAAGGAGCGTGAAAATTCGGAGGTTCGCCAAAGAAGATTGGGTAAAGCAAGCTTCCAAGAAAAGCCTCTAAGCATAACTATAGAGAAACCGTACCACAAACCGACACAGGTAGTTGGGTCGAGAAGACCAAGACGAACGAGTGAGTGTTCCCCAAGGAACTCGGCAAACAAGCGGCCGTAACTTCGGAATAAGGCCTGCCCACCGCAAGGTGGGCCGCAGCGAAAGTATCCCTGGCAACTGTTTATTAAAAACACAGCTCCCTGCGAACTCGTAAGAGGATGTATAGGGGGTGACGCCTGACCAATGCCAGAAGGTCAAATATCGGTGGTGCCGAGCACCATCTTCCTAAAATATTTTTAGGGACACAGTTTTTCCTGAAAAGGTTAACAGTGTTTCGTTTAGTAATTTTGGGGCAATGGTGCTCGGTGCTGGCTGATATAAGCCCTGGTGAATGTCGGCCGTAACTATAACGGTCCTAAGGTAGCGAAATTCCTTGTCTGGTAAATTCAGACGTGCACGAATGGCGTAATGACTAGGGAACTGTCTCGGGGAACAGCTCGGTGAAAATGCAATAGCGGTGAAGATGCCGCTTACCTGCAGCTAGACGAAAAGACCCTAGAAGCTTTACTATAGCTTGGTATTGGGTATGTTTTTTTGATGCGTAGCATAGGTGGGAGACTTTGAAGCATTCCTTTCGGGGAATGTGGAGTCGTCAGTGAAATACCACTCTTCCAAAAGGCATATTCTAACCACGAGGCACAAACCCTCGTGAGACAGTACCTGGCAGGTAGTTTTAGTGGGGCGCTATCCTCCTAAAGAGTAACGGAGGAGTTTATTAAGGTCAGCTAGGCGCGAATGGAAACCGTGCCGATAGTGTAATGGCACAAGCCAGCTTAACTGCAAGTCGTACATGACGAGCAGATGCGAAAGCAGAGCATAGTGAACCGACGGTCCGTATTAGATGCGGCCGAAGATTAACGGATAGAAGCTACTCTGGGGATAACAGGCTAGTTCCGCCCAAGCGTCCATAGCGACGGCGGAGTTCGGCACCTCGATGTCGGCTCACCTTAGCGCGGGGCTGGAGAAGGTCCCAAGCGTATGGCTGTTCGCCATTTAAAAAGGTACGCGAGCTGGGTTCAAACCGTTCAGCAACTGAACGATGTTGGGTTTACGAAACCCAACATCTAAATTCGGTGATTGAACGGTTTGAACCCACGAGGAATTGTTAGGCACGTGGAGACGTGCTGTTTGCCCAGCACTAACGGATGTTAGTGCTGGGTGAAAAGACATACTCACGGCGGTCGCGCGCAGGAATGCGCGCGAAGAAATCAACTGATATCGGTGGAACCCTTATGCAAAGGGCAATACCGAGGGAATCGAAAGAGCCCTTAGAGACTGAATGTTGATCATCGAGAACCGATGGTGT
>JANLHH010000123.1 GCA_024654605.1 Patescibacteria group bacterium
TCACCAATGCAACATGACTTAGTCAATGATCCCTGGGTACAAAAGGACGGTTTTATTGAGGTCAGGGATGTGCCAGGTTTAGGCGTCACGATTAATGAAGAGGTCGTTGAAAAACACAGCTTTGAGCTTTGAACAAAGCACCGTTAAATTGCACCCGATTAGTAATTCGAAGGTATATATAAATGGAAAGTAAAGTTCGCATAGCTGTTTTGGGTACGGGATGGTGGGCTTGTGAGGCACATCTTCCTGCCATCCAGAAACACCCGAACGCTGAACTGGTGGCAGTACAGAAACGAAAACGTGAAGATGCACGGAAAGTGGCTGATGATTTTGGTGCTCAGCATGCCTGCACCACAGTTGATGAGGTACTGGCGATTGATGGTCTGGATGCTGTAATTATTTCGTCAACGCCTAATATGCATTTCGAGCAGACAAAGGCGGCTCTGGAACGTGGTCTGCATGTGCTGATCGAAAAACCCATGACGTTCACTGCAGCTGAAGCGAAGCTCCTCGTCGAACTGGCCAAAAGCAAAGATTTGCAGTTTCTGATCAGTTGTCCATTTCATTACACAGCACACAGTATAGCCGCGCGCAAGCTCATACAGTCGGGCGCGTTGGGTAGAGTGAAGATGATCAGTGTCTTGTACACTAATTTTTCGGGAGGGCTTTATTATGGGAAGTCTTTGGAGCAGATATTTAGTGACAGCCCCGCATTGGAGAACGCTCCACGACCCTACCTGGAACCTTGTCAAAATTCATACAGTGATCCGGCCATTGCTGGCGGCGGCCAGATTTATTGTCAAGTCTCGCATGCAGCTGCACATATTGGTTTCCTGACAGGTCGACGACCGACTGAGGTGTTTGCCCGGTTCGATAATGGGGATGCCAATGTTGATGTTTATAACACACTGAACATCAAACTGGATGATGGCACGCTGGTCTCTATAGCATCGACAGGCGCGACCATGCTGCCGGAACGGAATAATGAAGTTCGCGTTTACGGCACTGAAGGCATGCTTTTTATGGAGCTTTGGAAAGGCAAGTTGACGTTTCATGATTCTAAGGAACAGGTGACAAGGTATGAGGATTTGGCAGAGGATGATATTTATCCAATGTATTCGCCAGCAAATAACCTCGTCGAAGCGGTTCTGGGCACTTCGCCGAACGGGTCGCCAGCTGAGTTAGGCTTGTTTGCTATGGAAATCATTGAGGCGGCATGTAAGTCGGCTCAGAGCAATATGAATATGAGAGTGGCAGAGCTATAGCGGGTTTTGCATTTTCGTTTCTGCACGGCCACTAATCAAGATATAGAGGTAAGGCTCGATTATGAGGAAAAATATCAGCATTGATCGATAATACATTTGGGTTAAAAGTTGCTTTCTCTTCGGGGACGCAAAGTGAACTCAAAGGCAGCCGCTCTAAGTCTTTTAACGACATATTTTAACAAAGGAAAACCGATGGCTTATATAAAATCTCTAGTAATTTTATTAGTGTTTTTTGTTGTTTCTACTTCTCCCTGCAGTGCGGCTGGTGTGCCGCTGTTTCACGGCGGCGCTGCTTCCTCTGCTATTGTGGTGGAAGATGGGCTACACAGTTATGCTGCAAAGGAGCTTCAGCGATATTTGGCCAAATTGGGCGGCGCAACTGTGCCTATTATTACGCCGTCACAGGCAAAGAGCATTCCAAAGAATACGTCTTTGATCTTTGTGGGTGGGCCGAAAGAAAATGCCCTCGTTGGTGATATGGTTAAAGATGGCCTTGTCAATTTCGAAGAATTGGGTCAAGACGGCTTTATTCTGCGAAGTGGTTCTTTTAATAAGCATGAGGTAGTTGTTGTGGGCGGCAACAATGAGGCCGCAACATTATATGCGGTTTATGATGTTTTGCAGCGTCTAGGGGCGGTCTTCCTTCTCAGTAAGGACATCCTACCCGCTGTGCAGCCTGATCTGACACTACCCTATATGGATGTGCGTCAAGTCACACCGTTTTCTCGCCGCGGCGTCTTTATATCTAATATCTACTTACCTCGGTCGATCATGCATTTATCCGAAGTAAAACAGATGATTGATAATATGGCGAAGCTTAAACTCAATTACCTGCAGTGGT
>JANLHH010000124.1 GCA_024654605.1 Patescibacteria group bacterium
GCAATCGCGCACAAAAGGAAAAAAATGCCCGATAGAACCACCGGGACGAAGGTGGCTATTGCGATGAATTTAAAAAAATAGCTCATAAGTTCACAGCCAGTCCCGCATATAACCCGCCCGAGTCTTTCCCGAACGGAATCCCGTACAACCCCATTATCTCCGTATTCCGGAGCGGCTTAATCCAACGGTCGAGCCGATAGCTGAGTCCTATTCCCGCCTGATGGGAGGTTGTGCCTATCACGATTCCGGCCCTATTCCAGAAGAATATCTTCGCTCCAAGGTACGGCGCGAGTTGGTAATTACAATGGCAATACATATTGAAGAACCCTTTCCTCTTCCAATCTTTTCCGTATTTTATCTTGGTATAGTTTCTGCCTTGCTTCTGATATTTTTATCTTTGTCTCGTGTGATAGATGCTTTCCGAGCATATGCGAAGTTTTTCTGTTACGATTTGCTTTAATTATTTTTTGCAATGCTTCTGGAGTATGTTTTCTGCCAATATTAATTTGCCTTAATTTTTCTTTTGTTTCTTCAGATGTTCGTCTCCCCTTGTGTGCAATTGACATTTTCTTTTTCGTCTCATCCGACTGTTTCTTCCCAAGATTTGCTTGTCTTATTTTTTCTTTCGTATCTTCTGATAAATGTTTCCCTAACATTGTAGGGGCTTGTTTCTTGCGCGCCTCGCGAATCTTTTGTCTCGTTTCCTCAGAAACTTTATGTCCCTTCATTGCTTCGCTATATTTCCGTCTCGTTTCCGCGCTTCTTGGTCTACTACAACCAGAACTACCCTCACCTCCGTCTGTTAGATTGCACAATATCCCGGTGTTATTATCTTTTCTACCATATTTTGCTATTAGTTCTATTTCTTTTTCAAATGCCTCTGGCTCTGTCAATTTGTCAAATACTATTTCTATAATAGGGTGCTGTTTGTTGGCAAAAAGCATTTTTATCATTCTTGATTTGTATGTTCTGTTATTACGTACTTCGCTGTCACGTGTATGCACATTTGACCGATTGCCGGCTCCTTTCCCAACATAAAATATTAACGGTTCTCCATACTCATCAAGTTTATCTGGTCTTTTTAAAACATAAACATAATATTTTCTCAATTCTATACCGCGCTCATCGGTCATTATAATCCTACTTTTACTCCAAAATTGACATTAACACCACGGTTATCATATCTTTGACCACACATAATCAGTAACTCAGTATTTCTTAAAATTTTCGACACATCATCTATTCTTCTTGAAATCGCAATGCCAATTTGATTTTTCGTTGTCCCCATTGAAGCCCCATACCTATTCCAATATGCAACCTTAACCCCCGCATAAAATTCTGATCCCGTGCCGTAGCATATGCCTATTTCTGGCCGTGCACACAGTCCCCACGTCTTTATTTTCAGCAGACCGCTTCCGAGCGGGTCGCGGAGAATGGCTTTAAGCGAGTCGATGGAAGTGGCAATGGCCGGGGAAGGGGTTACTCCCAGCGCAGGTGTCTCTGCTCCGTTTGCAACCGGAGTTTCCGACTGTCCCTCTGGTTTGGCCCCTTCCCGCATTTTCAGAAGCGAATCCAGGGCCGATAGCGCTTTCTGGTATTCTACTGTGTTGAACTTAACTCCACCCTCGGCTGGCAAGTAGCGAGTCACAATCCTGTCCCGGTAGACCACTTCCACCTGATTCCCACTCGCTATGACGGCGGCGGGAGCCTCGGAACCGGCGCTAAGTTTCGCGGCGAGGTCGTCAGCGAGTTGCTTGCTATCCATCGCGCTCTTGCCCGTCAGAAGGGCGATA
>JANLHH010000127.1 GCA_024654605.1 Patescibacteria group bacterium
GGAGAGCATACGCCCCGCCAGCAACCGCAAGCAGGAACACGCCGAGCACGATCCACCGCGACAAGTAGCCGCCGCCGAAACCTTTGCCTTCCGTTTCCGCCATACATTATTCTCCTTTAGCCGAGACGATACCAATTGATAGAACCGTTTTATTTTTTGTTTTTGGTTTCATAGTTAAAAACCTTTCTGCTGCCACTTCTGAATTCGGTTGTTACCGAAATCAGTCACAAACACCACACCGTTCTTGGCAACGGCAACAGCAATGGGATATTTAAATTGCCCTGAACCACTCCCCTGGCTACCGAAAGCGGTTAGAAAAGTTCCATCTGGAGCGAATTTCTGAATCCGGTGATTATGGAAGTCGGCAGCAAAGACATTACCCTCGGGACCAATAGCAAGACTGGTCACGGTAGCAAACCAGCTCTTGAAAGGGCCATCAACATTGAGAGCAAACGGCCCACCCCATTTGTGAGAGAACTTGCCATCCGGGCCAAATACCTGAACGCGATCGTTATAGCCATCGGCAATGTATAGCATTCCTTTCGAGTCAATGGCGACGTCGGTCGGATAGTTGAACTTACCAGCCTGTATACCGGATTCTCCGGTTATACCCCACTGGCGCATGAAAGAACCGTTAGGTGTTAGTTTTTGGATACGCTGATTGTAAAAATCGGCAACATAGAGGTTACCTTCCGAATCGAGAGCCAGACCGCCGGGGGCATTAAACTGACCATGACCATTACCAAGTGTGCCGATCATACGTTTCGGTGTACCATCGAGGCTGAATACCTGAATACGGTCATTGAAGTACTCTGGAACATATAATTCGTCTTTGTAAATGGTCAGGTTCATTGGGCGGCCAAGTTCACCCACATTGTTGCCTGGCTGCCCAAACATGCGTATAAAATTTCCATCAATATCAAACACCTGAATTCGGCCATTGCGTGAATCGGCAACAAAGACGTTATCGCCTGCTATGTCGATCCCTGTTACGTCGTTAAACTGGCCTGGACCACTTCCACGTATGCCCCAGCTAGACACAAATTGATAATCAGACTCTTTATCGGCAAACACAAAGAGAAACCCGCCCGTAACAATTAGAATCGCCAAGGCCAGAATGCCTGTGATAATCGATTTTAAAATTGTGCTTTGTT
>JANLHH010000128.1 GCA_024654605.1 Patescibacteria group bacterium
GTATTCACAACTGATTAAGCCAACATGGGCGCCCCCGTCGTGGCTCTTTGGGCCGGTATGGACGGTTTTGTATGCAATCATTGCCGTCTCGTTCGGGGCCGTGTTTTACAAAGCGTTCAAAAAAGAGATTCCGCGAATCGTGGCGCTTCCGTTTGCGCTCAATCTCATTTTCAATTTCGCTTTCACGCCTCTGCAATTCGGCTTGCAAAACAATCTCCTTGCGGCAATTGATATTTTATGTGTACTCAGTACGCTTATTTGGGCGATGGTCGCCATTTATCCTTATGCGCGCTGGATAGCGTACATACAAGTTCCGTATTTGCTCTGGGTTTCGTTTGCCACTATTTTACAATTAACCATTACTTATTTGAATATATAACACTGTGGTTAGTATTGGTACTTTTTTGCTATACTTAAGACATGAAAAAACTTCTTATCATACTCGCCGTTGCCGTTTCTGCCACCCTGCTCTTTTATGCTTTTAATACTTATATCTATGACGAGAAACAGGGCGACCAAACGCCTGCTTTGAGCCATAAAGACGCGTCATATGTGATTGACGGAAGGACTATAACGCTTAAGGATGGCGTATCTGAAATAGAAGCCGTTCCCGGCTCGGCGTCAAAGATCGTCACGCGGTATTTTGGCAACGAGGTGCGCCACGATCTCAATGAAGACGGCAAGGAAGACGTCGTGTTTCTCCTGACGCAAGAGACAGGTGGAAGCGGAACCTTTTACTACGTGGTTGCGGCGCTTGATACGCCCGAGGGATATGTTGGCTCCCAAGGGTTGCTCCTCGGTGATCGCATCGCTCCACAGACGACAGAACTCAGCCAAAACCCGAATCATAAAAATGTCATTGTCGTTAATTACGCGGATCGAAATCCAGGAGAAAGCTTTGCCACACAGCCATCAGCTGGAAAAAGCATTTGGCTGAAACTTGATCCGAAGATTATGCAATTTGGTGAAGTCGTTCAAAATTTTGAAGGCGAAGCAGATCCATCGCGAATGACGCTTACCATGAAGACATGGACATGGATCTCAACTCTCTACAACGACGACAGGATGGTCTCTCCCAAAATGGCAAAAGCTTTTACCCTTACTTTTAACGACCAGGGTACTTTTTCGGCAACGACAGATTGCAACGGGGTAGGGGGCAAGTATACAGTTAAAGGCGACAAAATCTCATTTCATGAAATGGTGTCCACGCTCATGTCTTGCATGGACTCGCAGGAAGGCGAGTTTACAAAAATGCTGAGCGAAGTGCAAAGTTACCACTTTACCTCCAAAGGTGAGCTGATTCTCAATCTCAAGTTTGACAGCGGATCTGTTGTCTTCAAATAATTTTCTTTTCCGAAAAATCGACAAGTTAATAAGATATATATGTATTATGTTTATCTTCTTAAATGCAGTGATGGTACGATCTACACCGGCATAACGACCGACATTGAACGGAGATTCCAGGAGCACAAGAGCGGTAAGGGTGGGCATTATACCAGCTCAAGAAAAGCGGTAAAACTTCTCTACACGGAGAAACAAAAAGACAGGAGTAGTGCCTCTAGACGTGAAGCCGAGATAAAGAAATGGGATCGCGAGAAGAAGCTTCACTTTGTGCGAGAAGCCGCCAAAAGGAAATAATACGAGACTGAGCTACTCTCATTTCGTATTTTCAGTGAAATAAGGTACAGTAGGGAGATAAACGCGCCTTTTGCCAGGCGTTTTATTATTAATGTCACATGTCACACGGAGAAGTCATTGTCAGATTTAATGATGTGTCGTTTGAATACGGCCACAACAAGCCCATCTTAGATGAGGTCTCTTTTTCCGTGCGCCGGGGGGCGAAGATCACTTTCATGGGACAAAACGGCGCGGGGAAGAGCACTATCTTCCAGCTCATAACCGGAGCGCTTTCGCCCGAAGAAGGTGATATTCACATTGCGCCACGACTCTCCATCGCTATTTCAAGCCAGGTGATACCGCGTGACCAGATGAATCTCACGGTGCGGGAATTTTTTGAAAAAAGTTTTAAAGACAAAGTGTATGACATTGATCCGAAGATAGATAACGTGCTCGAAGTGGTGAACCTCCACGCGCCACGCGACCGTTCCATTAAATCGTTTTCCGGCGGACAACAAGCGAGGCTTCTTTTGGCCTCCGCACTTATCCAGGATCCTGATCTTCTTCTCCTTGATGAGCCGACGAACAATCTGGACAAAGCAGGCATTGCGCATCTGACGAAGTTTCTTGTTGAGTACCCAAAGACCGTGATCGTTATTTCTCACGATGCCGACTTTTTGAACGCGTTCACCCATGGTGTGCTGTATCTGGATGTGTTCACCCGAAAAGTGGAGCAATACGTCGGCAATTACTCCGATGTGGTGAAAGAAATTTCCGCGCGCGTGGCAAAAGAGCGGATGAAAAACGCGCAGTACGAAAAACAGATCCAGGCGAACAAAGACAAAGCGAACTTCTTTGCCATGAAGGGCGGGCAGATGCGTATGGTGGCAAAGCGTATGCGAGAAAAGGCCGACGAGATGGAAGAGGCAAAGGTGGA
>JANLHH010000134.1 GCA_024654605.1 Patescibacteria group bacterium
GTTTCCGACATATTCTCATTGTTTGATAATACTCTGCGAGCGTGGTTAATCTTCAAGGCTTGCGTTGGTTTGCGAAGAGCGTCTACACAAAGGCGAAGAATTATAATGTTTGTATTCGGCTCCTATCTCATGATTGAAACTATTTGGTCTGTGGGTACAATCAATTGGGGCACTGCTGCACGGCATCATATTCCAAGTATTGGTTTGTTGCTGATTGCCGCTTTTTCGTATGTGGACACTTTTTCTATGCAAGGTAGAGTTCCGAAACGTATTAAACGATTGGCCTGGTGATATGACGGCGCTTTATTTTGTTGATGTGGATGTTTAAATGCATGAAGCTACAACCTATAAAAAGCCAACTCTCCTGTTTGTTGTTACTGAAGATTGGTATTTCTGCTCTCATCGGTTGCCTATAGCTTGCTCTGCCCGTGATGCCGGTTTCAAGGTTATCGTCGCAACTCGTGTACAATGCCATGGAGAGCAAATTCTAAAAGAAGGGTTTAAATTAATCCCAATACGCTTAAGGCGTAGCAATAAAAATCCTCTAAAAGAATTACTTTCTTTAATTGAACTGATCAATATATACAGATTAGAACGGCCTGACATTGTTCATCATGTCGCGATGAAGCCTGTATTATATGGATCAGTTGCGGCACTGGTTACAAGGGTCCCTGGTATAATTAATGCCTTAGCTGGAATGGGGTATATGTTCATCTCAAACCATTGGAAAGCGGTATTGTTACGCAAATTTGTCAGTCAAACATTTCGGATTTTACTGAATCGTCCGAATATGCGAATAATCCTTCAAAATCCTGATGATCAACATCTCATGGCGCGGTTAGGGGCTTTAAAACCAAAAGATATCGTACTGATTCGCGGGTCTGGTGTGAACATTCAAATATTTTCTCCTGTACCGGAGCTCGCAGGCATTCTGACTGTAGTGTTGCCATCACGCATGTTATGGGATAAAGGGGTTGGGGAGTTTGTAGAGGCCGCCTGTCTCTTGCGTAATAAAGGATTAGATGCCCGTTTTGTTTTAGTGGGTGATACTGATACTGAGAATCCAGCGGCCGTGACGTCAACTCAGTTAGATGCCTGGAACAGTGGCGGTATCGTTGAATGGTGGGGGATGAGAGATTATATGCCAACGGTTTTTGCCCAGGCACACGTTATTTGCCTTCCTTCTTATCGTGAGGGGCTTCCAAAGGTGCTGATTGAGGCAGCAGCTTGTGGT
>JANLHH010000138.1 GCA_024654605.1 Patescibacteria group bacterium
TGATTTTTAACATGGCTCACATACTAGCAGAAATACCACTCGCCGTCAAACATTTTAAGTGCTATACTCCATTCTAATGACTGAAAAAAACATGCACTATGTTGAAGGAACCCTGCGGATCGGCGGCAAGGGTATAGGATATGTGGAAGCGGAAGGATTTGAGGACGGCATTGAAATTAGCCCTGCGGATCTCAATATGGCGCTCCACAGAGACCGGGTACGCGCGCTTCTCCTTCCTAAAGTGGAGGGAAGGCGACAAAGCGGAGAAGTTGTTGAAATACTGTTCCGTTATAAATTTAAATTCGTAGGAACCATCAAACAAGAAGACGGCGTATATTTTCTCGCGCCCGATGATCCTAAGATGTATGCCAACATTATCATCCCGCCAAACGAAGCAGAGCGGGTACAGCCGAATGAAAAAGTGTACGTACATATCATAAAATGGAGCGATCCGAAAACAAATCCATTAGGTAGTGTTCTTTCCGTCCTTGGCAAGAAAGGAGATAACGACGTGGAAATGCGGGCTATCATCCTTGAAAAAGGCCTCTCTTCCGACTTTCCCAAAGAAGTGGAGGAAGAAGCAGAGCTCATTGATCGTCATGTGAATGAAGAAGAGATAGCGAAGCGGCGCGATATGCGTAAGGTGACCACATTCACCATTGATCCCGTTGACGCAAAAGATTTTGACGACGCGCTCTCTTACCAGGAATTACAAAACGGCGATATTGAAGTCGGTATCCATATTGCCGACGTGAGTCACTACGTACGCCCGGGAACTAAAATTGATGCTGAAGCGGCCGAGCGCGCTACTTCCATCTACCTCGTAGATCGCACCATTCCTATGTTGCCTGAGGTACTCTCTAATGACGTGTGTAGTTTAAATCCAAATCAAGACAAGCTTACCTTTTCCGCAATCTTTGTCTTTTCCAAGGAAGCGCTCAGGAACAATAAGATAGAAATCGTAGATGAGTGGTTTGGGCGTACGGTGATCCATTCCGATAAACGCTTCTCCTATGAAGAAGCGCAGGAAATACTCGATAAAAAAGAGGGATCCTATTACGCCGAACTAAAACAATTGGACGTGATAGCAAAACTCCTTCAAAAAGAGCGCTTTGAAAAGGGCGCCATCGCTTTTGAAAAAGACGAGGTGCGATTTGAGCTTGATGAATTCGCGAGACC
>JANLHH010000105.1 GCA_024654605.1 Patescibacteria group bacterium
TCTGGAGCAAAGCCTCCGGTCCCGGTACGGTCACCTTCTCCTCCCTTACCACCAAGACCACCACTCTTACCTTCAGCGCCCCCGGCACCTACCAGATCACGGCCACCGTCTCCGACTCCGATCTCTTCGCCTCCTACACCGTCACCTTGATCGTCTCACCCGCTTCAACCATCCCCACCCCCACTCCTCCTCCTACCACCATTCCATCACCCACCCTCACTCTTACGGCAAGCAAGACAACGCTCACCAAAGGAAACACCACCACTCTTACCTGGTCCTCCACCAATGCAATCTCGTGTACCGCCTCCAATGGCTGGAGTGGCTCCAAGACAGCGAGTGGTTCTGCCACGCTTACCCCCCAAACCACCACCACCTACACGCTTACCTGCAAGGGAGGTGACGGAGACACCGTCACGAAGAGCGTGACAGTGGTGGTAAATGTGGCGGAGCCTGCCGGCGACATAGTCTCTCTCTACGGCACATGGGAGGAATCGTTCACGAACACAAAAAACTATTCCAATCCGTACGATTTTGATGAAATACAACTAAACGCTGTCTTCACCGCTCCTTCCGGCAAAAAAGTGAACTTCTTTGGTTTCCATGATGGCGATGGTAACGGAGGACAAAATGGCAACATTTGGAAACTCCGTTTCTTGCCGACCGAAGTTGGTACATGGACATACACGTATTCCTGGAGCGATGGCACTACAGGTGGCTCCGGTTCTTTTACCGCAACCGATGACGGAAAGTACAAAGGCATTCTCCAACCCTATACCGCGAATCCTCACTGGTTTGCGTATAACGGGACTGACCCGGTATTTCTCAAATCATATTATATAGCTCATCGGATCGCTGTCGCCGGGATGCCTATCAATTGGGTCGCATCAAATGTGTATCAGAAACTCATCAACAACGGATATAATCACCTCCAACTGAATCTTCTGAATGTATCATGGACCGACTCTAAATTTTTAGATACTCCTTCACATAATCCGGACCCCTTATGGGGGAGTGATCCTGTAAACGATCAACGCATGAATGTTTGGGAACGTATGGAAGAGCATGTAGAGTGGCTGAATGATCGCAATATCGGCATTCATATGTTTACGGGGTTTGACCCGAAAGAGCAGTATAATAAGGCAACCGCCACCGGTGATCCTTGTTGTTTTTCTCAAAAGAGATGGATGAGCATGTCGTCAAGCGAAAAAGAGTGGTACGTAAAGTATGTAGTCGCACGATTGGCACCTTACGCGAATATTGCGGGATGGAATTATACCTGGGAAATGCAAGATGTCGGCGGCTATGAGCTCGCGGGACTTCTCGCGGAATATGATCCATGGGAACATTTACGTACGTACCATGAGGATAGCTTGGATAGTCATGATTTTAATGATCCGCGTTTTACTTTTGCGGCGGTTGAGGAGTATAACCCCGATGGTATACCATGGCCGGCGCGCTCCACCGGATCTTATCCCAATCATCGCGCAATGCTCAAGGCTTATGCAGACAAACCCGTGTATATGATGGAGGGAAGCTCCTTGTGGTATGCCTGCTATCATGAACCATCAGGGGGTTATAGTAATTGGAATAGCTCTCGAGCGGAAGATGATGCGCGTCGCGCCGCTTGGGCTATTACTACTGCCGCAGGTTCATTTACATGGAATGATCACCCAGGTTGCGGCAGTCCCGCCTATTCCAGTGATGTGCTTGGTACCACAGAATCTGTAGGTTATATGAATACTCTCTATGAGGTTGTGGAACAAGACGTCACCTTCTATAATATGTCTCCCAGCGACAACCTCCTCACGTATAAGTCGGCCGAAGAAGTCTGGGCGCTTGCGGAAACAGGCAAACAATATCTTGTCTACGCAGAAGCAGGAGCAGACTTCAAACTTTCAGTCGCAAGTGGCACATACACCGCCATATGGATCAACACCCAAACAAATGCCCGCCAATCTGCAAACGGTGGCAGTGTCACGGGAGGTACTCGCTCCTTTACGCCTCCCTCAAGCGACGACTGGGTACTCATGCTGAAAAAATAATATGAAAAAACTCCTCTCCATTCTCCTTCCCAGTAACATTTTAATGCGCATGTGGATAATGTTACATAGATAAAAATTGTCGTGATATAATAAAAACACAATGAGGTTTTCTTCGGGAAACGACGGACACACATTATTGTCATGTATCATCCGATCAGAGATTACGCTATCATAGGCAACTTGCGCTCAGCGGCACTTGTGTCAAAAAAGGGCTCAATAGATTGGGCTCCCGTACCGTTTATCGATTCTCCCAGTATCTTTACTTCTATTCTTGATGATAAGAAAGGAGGTTTTTGGAGTATTGCGCCAAAAGGTCAATACGTATCATCTCAGCGATATGCCGGTGATTCAAATGTGCTTACGACTACTTTTCAAACAAAAAGAGGGACGGCAAAGGTGGTTGATTTTATTCCAATAGAAAAAGAACGTGTGTTCATGCCTTCTTCAAAAGATACGACATTTCGTATCCATCGCAAGGTGGTTTGTGTGAAGGGAACATGTACCATGCAGGTTGTTTTTGACCCTCAACTGGATTATGGACGACAGAAGACTCACCTCTCGTTGATTGATGGCGGTGTTTTGGTGACGAATGGAAAGAAACGGGGCGTGTTGGCGGCAAAGGTCCCTTTTACTATTATGGATGGTCGGGCAGTCGCAACAGTAAGTTTGCGAAAAGGAGAATCACATTTCTTTATTTTTCGTTACAATACCCACGAGATTACCGTAAGAAGAAATGATACAGATCATCATGAGGCGGAGCTTAGAGAAGTGCAAAGGTATTGGCATAACTGGACGCGTAAATGTGATTTAGCGGTATGCCCGACAAGCAAGAGATGGCATAAGGCTATCACTCGCTCCGCATTACTCCTGAAAATTTTGTTTTTTGAACCGATCGGAACCATTGCCGCAGCACCCACCACCTCATTGCCGGAATCAATGGGGGGGATTCGCAATTGGGACTATCGATTTACTTGGATTAGGGATTCAGTGTTTACGCTCCATGCGTTCTTTAGAATGGGGCATGTGGAGGAGGCGGAAAAGTATTTTAATTGGCTTATGCACGAGTGTTACGGTGCTTCAAAAAAGCCGGAAGATCTTCGTATTGTGTATGGATTGCACAGCGAGTCAAAGCTTGATGAAGAAATATTGCCGCATCTCGCGGGATACAAGAATTCAAAACCGGTGCGGATCGGTAATGCGGCATATGACCAAAAACAATGGGATATTTACGGAAGTATTCTTGATACCGCGTGGCAGTTCCACCAACTGGAAAAATCGTACGTTATCACTCCGGAAATATGGGTCTTGCTGCGTTCACTTGCAAACTATGTGACAAAAATATGGAAAGAACCCGACGAGGGACTTTGGGAAGTTCGCGGCGGAAAAAGTCATTTCGTGTACTCAAAGGTTATGTGTTGGGTGGCGCTTGATCGTGCCATTAAACTTGCCGAAGCATATGATTTTAACGGAGAAATAGAATTATGGCGCAGAGAGAAAAATGAGATCCATGCCGCGGTTATGAAACAGGGATGGAGTGAAAAGGAACACTCGTTTGTTCAGAGTTTCGGATCAGAAGACCTTGACGCGTCAGTGTTGCGGATGCCGGTTGTCGGTTTTATTGATGGACAAGACCCGAGAATGCTCTCAACGTTAAAGCAGATCAAAAAAGAATTGCTTACTGATGATGGTTTTGTGTATCGATATACCGCTCAGGACGGATTGCCGGGCACAGAAGGTGCGTTTCTTCTTGCTTCATTCTGGTTAGTTGATGCGATGATTCTTGCTGGAGAAACAAAAGAAGCGCGAATACTTTTTGAGAATGTCGTTACATCAGCAAATCATGTCGGTTTATTGCCGGAAGAGATCAATCCTGTCACCAAAGAATTTTTAGGGAATTTTCCGCAAGCATATACTCATATCGGGCTGATTAATAGTGCGTTTAATTTGGAAGAAGCGGAAGCGCGTTCGCGCAAAAATAGTTATAAATACTTCTTTCTTCATCTTTTGAAATATAAAAAATAATGAGCGCATTTCTTTCATTTTTTCGTACCCTTTTTTTAGTTGGTGTTTTCTTCTTCCCGCTTTCCGCAGGCGCCACCGCTATCTCCGACCTGGAGTCCAAGATCGCCACACTCCTCTCTCAGATACAAACTCTGCAAACTGAACTTCAGACAC
>JANLHH010000106.1 GCA_024654605.1 Patescibacteria group bacterium
GCTTCGCCATCGCCTCGTACCGCGTCATCCCCGCCAGAGGATTCGCGAGGACATAGTGCTTCGGCGTCGGATAACTGCATACCCGCATCACCCCGTTCAAAATGACGGCGACATAGCGGGTCGATAAAGGGTTATCGTAATCCATAGTCTACCTTTCAAGGGCGGGAGTTGCCCCGCCCGGTTACTGAAACCCTTGATTGATTTTTGGAGCGTTAGCGACTCCGCCTTCTGTGGGTTTCATTTCGCATCACCTTCTTCCAAAAACGTCACGGCTTCAAGATCACTCCCGCTTTTCCGAAGATAACTGTCATTGTAGTTCACATATTCGAATATAACCCGTTTCCCGATGTTCTTTTGGAGTCTCGCAAGCAATTCATCAAGGCGCGACGCTTCAAAGATATAATGGCGGTTTGCATGTACCGTTACGTCCGGGACTTGGATAGTTGAATCACGCATGGCGCGGAAATACATGGTATTGGGTTTTTGCGCTTCCGGTTTTACCACCACTGTCTTCCATGAAAGCACTGTTGTATCCGGCACACTCACGCTGGTTATGCCGTAAACTTCAACCGCCCGCAACTCTTTTGCCAGTTCTTCCCATGTTTTCGCTTCCGAAGCCAGATATGCGTCTGGCAGCCCTATCGGTATTCCAGTAACCAATGTCACGTACACCGTGTCAATCTTGGTTTCGGAATATGTTTCCGTTTCTTCCAGTGGTTCCGACGAGTCATTCCCATTGCAACCCGCCGTAAATCCGAGTAAAAAGAGAAGCACAACCAATATTCTCATAAATCACCCCCGTTTCTTTTCGTGTTTCTCGCAGTATGTGCCGTCCCAGATGTAGGGATAGCAGTGCGAGAGCGTTACAGCCGGTTCATTGCACCTTCTGACACAGCAGCGGACGATCTTCTCGGGGTCGGCATCCTCGACCGGAACGCGCTTCCAGTGGCCTTCGTGGTCTACGAACACCATCCCATTGTTTGAGTAGTTCATCGAAATGTGACCGCCGGGAAACAACCCGGAATCGCCGGTAAGCCCCCGCCCTGTTTCCATCACTTCCTGCCTTTCACATACTTTCTTACTCTGCGTTTCAATTTTATCCACGCGCTATAACCCTCTTCCTGTGTGGTTTGGTCGGTTGACATTGATTTATGATGCGCTTCCAGATCAATCGCTGATGCAAGCGCGTATATCTCAATGGTGCGGATGTCCTCGCCGCGTTCCTGCGGGAGAGCCGCTTTTATACGTTTCCATGCCTGCCTAACTTCGGGGTCGATCATGAGTCACCTTCCTTTCAGTTCGGCCTCGGCCTTTTCGTATAGTCTCTCCCGGATCGTTTTCTTTAAATCATCTTCGGTTGGCATCATCGGATGATCTGCGCGAAGTCGGCCAATAAGCATCGAGGCAATCTCAATCATCTTCGTCTGCACTTCCATCTCGTGACGGAGGGCAATCATGTCTTTCATGTCGCACGATATATTCCAATCGCACCGCACAAGAGTTTCAATATCAAACCACGCCCGCTCAATCTCTTCCGATGTCATCACGTCCTCGCTTTCAGTTCGGCCTCAGCCTGTTCACGGTAAACCGCCGTGATTTCATCAGCATAGTTGGAACTACTGGCTTCCAGTGTTACCGCCATATTTTCAATCATATTCGCCATCACCTTC
>JANLHH010000143.1 GCA_024654605.1 Patescibacteria group bacterium
AAAATGTTTCCAGAATGGATTGGCAAAGAGCAGAATCATTGACACGACAAAGCAGTATATTGCCGTAGACTCAATCATTGCCAATCCCACAAAAAGCGTTCTCGTTATGGTGTTTGCCTCATCAGGCTGCTGCGCGATTGAGTGCAGGGCCTGAGATACCGCCCGGCCCTCTCCAAGTGCCGGGCCGATGGAACCAACCGCTATAGTAATTCCCGCAGTAATAATTGAAGCAATGCCTATTAAACCAAGTGTATCCATGATCAATTTCCTCCTTTTTTTATCATATCAAATATTCATACATATGTATCTTCTCAATGTTCCGCACCCTTTGTATCCTTCCTCTTGTGCGTCTGTATTGCCGAGGCGATGTACACCATTGCCAGCACGGCAAAAATATATGCCTGTACCAGTCCCGTAAGTAAGCCGAGTGCCTGCATAATAACAGGAAAAAACAGTGGGGTAACCGACAGCAGGATCCCCGCTATCATTGAGCCGCTCATAATATTGCCGAACAGTCTTACTGCCAACGCGAGTGTGCGCGAAATCTCTCCGATAATATTGAATGGTAGCATGAAGAATGTAGGCTTGAGATATGACCGAAAATACGCTTTCCACCCGCCTTCCATGATGCCGAACAGAGGGGTCGCAATAAAAACACAAACGGCAAGCGCTATGGTAGTGGACAATGAGCCTGTAGGCGCCTGGTACCATGGAATAATGGCCAAAAGATTTGAAACGGCAATAAATATAAACAGGGTCCCTATAAATGGCAGGTACCGGTATGTTTCGCGCTGGCTGATAGCCTGTATCTGGCCCTGAATCCACGTGACCAGAATTTCAAGGATATTCTGCCAGCGTGAGAGTTTTGTTTCCGTGGTGAGTTTTCTGGTTACTATCCACGAACTGATTGTCAGGAAGGCCATGATTGCCCATGTAAAAACTATGGTTGCGTTTAACGTAACATCTCCCCACTGCCAAAATATGATCAAATCAGGACTGATTTTCAATAGTTAACCCTCTATAGTCAATGTAACTTAACAAGTATTTTTTCCAGGTCTCAGCATGCGCGTCATTGTGTACTTTACCACAAGAAACCCCAGCAGGCATACTACAAGACGCTGCCAACTGTTACTCATTA
>JANLHH010000151.1 GCA_024654605.1 Patescibacteria group bacterium
TTCCTCAAGGTAGGCGACCCGGCCTGTCAGTTCGGCACTATCCGACATGGCACCCCTTCCGGTCCTGAGACGATCCCGATGGTGGGACCGACTCGATGGTTCACACAGAGCTTCACGTTGTAGGTGGCGAGTGGAGTGACCAGCGGCGGGTCGGTTTGCAGTCCGACAGTGACCTGCAACACACTCGTGTTCGGGGTGGTGCAGCCGACCCGCTCGCAGGTCAGTCCAGGCATGTCTAGATGCTCGTCCAGGTGTCGTTGCGCTTCTGCCAGAACGTGCCGGCACCATCCACACACGAGAGGTAGATAGACCCGTCGGCGTACAGGGTGTCAGCGCCGATCTCGGTTGTGATCGCGCCGTCTGAGTTGATGTCGATGCGTTCTTGTGCCATGTGAAGTCCTTTCGCACCCCCCCCGGTTGCCCGGGGGGAATGACAGTGTCACCGTTTGCTGTATCTAGACCGTGATGTTGTAAGCAACCGCGGCCGCTTCGATCCCGCTGGCCGATCCGGTCGGGCTGTAACGCCCGAAGCCGATCCGGTTGGAGAACACGAGGCGGAACTGGTCGGTAGCTGCGATGTACTCCGTGGCGATCTTGGTGTCGCGCAGGATGCCGGTGGTGAATGCCCGACGGTTGAAGCACACCAGTTGGCCCTTGGTGTTGTTCCCACCAGTCGTGGAGACCTTGCCGTCAGCCTCGGTCAACGGGACCGCGATCGAGGAGATGAGCGGGTTGCCCAAGATCGAGCCGATCTGCCCGGTATGCACCGTGGCCGCCGGGCCGAACTTGTCAACCGTCGTCACCTCGGCGAACTGCGCGATCTGCTCTGCTGTGGTCGGATCGGCCACGAACAGGACGTCGTTGGGATCGACCGGGTGTCCCCAGTCGAACAGGTAGGTCGAGTCCAACAGGTAGCTCTTGAGCGTCGAGAGGTCCGCCAGGAGTATGACACCAGCCGCGTCGAGCTTGTTGGCAGTGTTGTCCACCAACGCCGCGTGACGGATGCCGTCGAACGCCAAGTAGTGCTTGGTGTCCGCCGGGTCGGCGT
>JANLHH010000107.1 GCA_024654605.1 Patescibacteria group bacterium
AAAACATGGACGGAGCCGGGACCATTGAGTGGTGTAACCGAGCCTGCCGTTTCAGGCGACCCAGGGGATCCGAACGTCGCGTTCTGGGCAAATTGGCGAACAGGTGATCAGGGTGCGACGTGGACGGAGCTTTCCGGCGCCGACCGTGTCTATACCTATAACCCAAACGGCGCAAAAGAGCTCTATGGCGTATCGGGCGGAGACTATCCGCCCGGAACGAGTAATACCATTGTGAAATCCACCGATCACGGAGTGACATGGTCACCGGTGTTCACCGTGCAAAATATCGTATGGGACCTTGCGTATGACCATGTGAAAAATCGCTTCTATATAACAGTGGGCGACAGGGGAAATCATACGACCGAGCTTTATCAGTGGCAGAACGGAACGCTTACCAATATCACTAGCCGTCTTCTCGCCGACCAGAGGGACACGAGGTCAGCGCACACGGTGGCGGTTGACCCCGTCGATCCTTCAATAGTCTATGCGGGCGGAGGGCGATGGGACTATCAGACTTCTATGGCGATAATGCGCTCGACCGATGCTGGCGCGACATGGAAACCACTTACACTTCAGCCGGGTGACAGCGGCAT
Source organism: Patescibacteria group bacterium (assembly GCA_024654605.1). Lineage (GTDB taxonomy): Bacteria > Patescibacteriota > Minisyncoccia > Phycocordibacterales > JANLHH01 > JANLHH01. Next base: position 594 of record JANLHH010000107.1, read on the forward strand.
TGACGGTGGCAGCCGCCAACCGGGAGCGGTACGCGTGAATCCGGTCACACGCGAACTCTGGGTGACGGGCGGAACTCAGGGTATTTGGAAATATCCCGCGCCGTAGCATAGGTGTTGTTGCAGAAGTAGGATATGCTTTTCATTTTGTATAAAAACTCCGTACCTTGAGGTACGGAGTTTTTAACTGTGAAAACGGAGAGGGATTCGAAACCTACAGTTTCAGTACCCCTTTCCAATTTATTCGGAATAAGAATTCCTCATAAATAATGGAGAAGGGCTTCGAATCCCTCTCGCGAGCAAAGCAGTTTGCTCGCTCCTCTCCGTTCTCACGGAGTTCAAACGGAGAGGGAGGGATTCGAACCCTCGAGAGACTTACGCCCCTAACACCTTAGCACGGTGCCGCTTTCGACCACTCAGCCACCTCTCCAATTGTTATGCTTCCAGCATAACACAAAAATGTGGAGGATGGCTTCGCCCCTGTGGGGCCGCCTCCAGCTCGCCTCGTTCACTCGGCATGAGCTGTTTTTGCTCCGCAAAACCGGATAAAAAACAAAGCAGTTTGTTTTTTATAGCCACCTCTCCATATTGCTCATATATTATTGTACGGCTACTTTACCATACTTTTTTTGCTTTTTCTAATGCGCTACGGTGAACGCGATGACTTTTCGGGCCCCGGCCTCCAAGAGTACCCGGCGTGCTTCCTTGAGGGTGGCGCCTGTTGTCGTGATGTCATCTATCAAGATGATGTTTTTTCCTTTCGTGAGGGGTTGGTCCACAACCGCAAAACACCCTTTGATATTTTCCGCACGCTTCGCCTTGTCTTTTATGGACATCTGACTTTGCGTATCTTTTGTTTTCATGAGAAGGTCAGGAGACAACGTGAACGATCTTCCACAATCTCTCCGGTGAATTTCTCGTGCGATAAGTTCCGATTGGTTGAATCCGCGCTCTCGCAAGCGTTTTGCCGATAAAGGAATAGGAACAAGAAGAGGATTGGTGAAATCATGGAATGTGCGCATGTCGGAGAGTTCTTCCAACATTCTATCGTAGAGCAGGTCGGCGCACTGTTTCGCTATGATTGTTCGTTTTTTATATTTCAATTCCCAGAGAGCCTTTTTAATCACTTTGTTTTGGTATGCAAAGATAGCGTGAATATCGGTATCCGGAGGAGCACTCACTCCGGGTATTTCTTTCATGCAGGGATAACAGAGCAAGGTACCACGTTGCCGGCAACCTATGCAATATGTGGGGAATAGAAAGTTTAGGATTATTTGCGTGAAGCGTTCCATATTTTCTGCGAATCTCGTACAAAGAGAGGTGTGGATAAACACAAGGGGCTAATAGAGATAAGATTTTCGTGTGATATAATAAAAGATACTAAATTATTTTATGGTATCTTCGTTCCCTGGGTTGGTGAACTGATATTGTAGAATTTCTAATCCCCACACTCCACGTTTGATACAATAATACCACTTTATGGAAAATTTTTTAGGAAAATTCTTGAAAGAAAAATTTGACCTCATGCAAACAGAGCCGAGTGTTGTTGGCATTGATATCGGTTCTTCATTTCTAAAAGTGGTGCAATTGAAAAAAAAGAAAGGGAAGGCCGTTCTTGAAACGTATGGGGAGCTTGCCTTGGGGCCTTACGCAGGTCTCGCAGTCGGGCAGGCCACGAGTCTCTCGGTGGAAAAGATCAGCACCGCGCTCAAGGATTTGTTTCGAGAGGCAAATATAACGGCACAAAGCAGTGCGGTTTCCATACCTCTCGGCGCGAGCCTTCTTTCCATAATGGAAATGCCGATCATGGACAGTAAACAGCTCGCAAAAATGATACCGATCGAGGCGCGAAAATATATTCCCGTTCCAATATCAGAAGTAGTGCTTGACTGGTGGGTTGTACCGAAACATTACGATAGTGTGGACGACAGTTCGGCAGAAGGCAATGTTAAAGAAGATGAACGAAAGAAGCGCGTCGACGTACTTGTGGTGGCAATTCACAATGAGACTGTGGATAAGTACCGAAGTATTATTCAGGAATCCGGTCTTAAAAATAATTTTTTGGAACTGGAAGTATTCAGTATGGCGCGCGCAACCTTTGGAAACAATACTGCCCCGGTGATGCTCCTTGATTTTGGAGCCGGAACCACTAAGTTGGCGATTGTTGAGTATGGCATTATACGAAATCAGCATATTATCAATCGCGGCTCCCAGGATATTACGATTTCCATTTCAAAATCATTGGGTGTCAGTATTGAAAAAGCCGAACACTTAAAAAGAGATATTGGACTGACGGGCGCGGGTGCCGATGCAGACATTTCTAAGGCCGCTTCGTTGACACTTGAACATATCTTTTCTGAAACAAATAGGGTATTATTAAATTACCAAAGAAGGTATAATAAAACCATAAAAAATGTTGTGCTTACCGGCGGCGGAGCTTTGCTGAAAGGATTGCATGATTTTGCAGGCAGTAATCTGGAAACCGAAGTATTGTTTGCCGATCCGTTTTCAAAAATGGAAGCGCCCGCATTTCTTGAACCGCTTTTGAAAGACGCAGGTCCTGAATTTGCAGTTGCCATCGGTCTGGCACTCAGAAAATTACAAGAACTTGGGTAAGTATTGATAATCCGCATTGCTCATGCCTCTTAACGAACCAAAACAATCGTTCATTCCCAAAAAACCTCTTACACCAAAAAGCGGGCGTGATGGAAACTCCAGAGGAATCGTTTTTAGTATTGCTGTGTTGATCTTTATACTCTCTCTCCTCGGGTCCGGTGGTGTGTATGCGTACGGACAGCTTATTGAGAAACGTATCACAGACAAAAGCGCATGGCTTGAGCAAGCAAGAGGAGCTTTTGAACCGTCACTGATCACCGAAATGGAAAGATTGGATACGCGCATCAATGTGGCGAACGAAATCCTTGCCAAGCATGTCGCGTTCTCGGAATTTTTTAAGATACTTGAAGAATTGACGCTACAAAATGTTCGATTTAGCCGATTTGATTATTCTTTTATTGAAGGGAAGCCGGAAATCATGCTTGAAGGAGAAGCACGGAGTTATTCATCGGTCGCACTACAATCCGATATTTTTGGTGATAATAAGTATTTGAAAAATCCAATTTTCTCCAACCTCGGACTTGCAAAGGAAGGGAATGTTACTTTCAATCTTGAATTAAATTTGGACCCGTCGGTTATGTTATATAAAGAGTCAATCAAACAGTAGTATGTTACGATTTTTTATACCAATTCTTCTTTTTGCCGCATCGGGAACTCTTTTCTTTGGGTATATTGATCCTACGTATAGTAGTATTCGGGAACGAGCTCAAGAAGAAGCGCTCTTTGACAGCGCGCTCAACAATACAAAAGAATTACAGACACTGCGCGATGAATTGCGCTCTAAGTACAATACGTTTTCCACCTCCGACCTCGACCGTCTTGTGAAAATGGTTCCGAATAATGTGGATAATGTGCGCTTGGTGCGTGACATTGACGGCATTGCGTCAAAATACGGCATGTCGTTGTATAATACGGTGGTGGGGGTAATAGAAACGGATACTTCACGCGTAAACGTTTCTGATAGTAGCGGGTACGGTTCGGTACTCCTGACATTTTCCGTTACCGGCCCCTACAAGACGTTTTTGAATTTCCTGAAAGACCTGGAGAAAAGTCTGCGTATTGTGGATGTGGTGGAAGTCACGTTTGTTTCTTCGGAAAAAGATTTGTATGAATATCGAATTTCCCTCCAAACCTATTGGCTTAAGTAGTTACTATCAATATGGGTGAATTATTAAAATACAAAAAAATAATCTACATTGC
>JANLHH010000157.1 GCA_024654605.1 Patescibacteria group bacterium
AGACAAAGCGAACTTCTTTGCCATGAAGGGCGGGCAGATGCGTATGGTGGCAAAGCGTATGCGAGAAAAGGCCGACGAGATGGAAGAGGCAAAGGTGGATGTGCGCAGGGAAGACAAGACCATTCGGGATTTCACTATCCCCGCACAAGGGGGCTTATCGGGGGAGATACTGCGCGTCACTTCTCTTTCAGTCATGAGCGACCACGAGCCGGTGGAACGAAAGGCGGACATTTCTTTAACAAAGAATAGGCATCTTCTTTTGACCGGCCCCAACGGTATCGGAAAAAGCACCTTACTTGAGTCACTGGCAGAGGGGAGCGCGAAAGGTGAAGCGATAGCGAAAGGCGTTACGGTGGGGTATTACCGGCAAGATTTTTCAACACTCAATTTTGATGACACTGTATACAACGCGCTTCTGTCGGTGATGGAAAAACCGGATGAAGAGAAACTGCGCTCCACGGCGGCGGGATTTTTGATCACGAGCGAGCTTATGCACGCAAAGATCGGTTCTCTTTCAGAAGGACAAAAGGGCTTGGTTGCGTTCGCGCAACTCGTATTGCAGAGGCCGGGCCTCCTTTTTCTCGATGAGCCGACGAATCACATCAACTTCCGACATTTGCCCATTATCGCAAAAGCGCTTGATGCGTATGAAGGGGCGATGGTTCTCGTTTCTCACGTGCCCGAATTCGTCAAGCAAATCCGTATTGACGAAACCCTTGACCTGGAAAAATTAAAACCTTTAAGGAAGGCGAAAAAAAGCGCCAAGTAGCGGGTCTGTTCATTTCTTTTGCGCGTAGATTGAGATACTTCGGCGTTTGAATGCGCGACCGTCTTTGAGATGTCGGTGCGAACGTACCTTCTTGTGAATCACAAAGAAAGGACTAAGCGCGGCAACAAGTTCTTTTTCGGTGAACACGTACTCGGTAACACCAAACGCGGGGTGAATATAAGACCCCGCTTCTTTCCCCGGATGCGCGCGCAAGAGACGCTCAGCATGGCGGTCTTCATCAAGGAGAAATGTTTTCAAAAAAATAAAACCGCCCGGTTTAAGAACGCGCGTTATTTCGCTTCGCAAACGCGCACGTTCCTCATCGTTCAAAAAATGCGAAACCATCATATCAAGCACAAGCGTTTGCGATTCGTCGGGGAGAGGGAGAGGTTCGGTGACCGAGTGGACACTATATGTAAGGGGCAGGTTTCCGCTCTGCTCTCTTGCCTGAGCAATCGCCTCCTCTGAGATGTCGTAGCCTACTCCGTGCACACCGAACATTTTCGCGAGGTGAATGAGATTTCTTCCGTTACCGCAACCAAGATCAAGCACGGAATCGGAGGGGTTGAGAAAATCACCGCCGTATTCGCGCTTGAGCCACAGGGTGAACTTCACAAGGTCTTCGCTTTCACGCGTGGAAAGCGCGAGATGTTCTCCTCGCTGATATTCTTTATTCCAGAATGTTTTGCCCTCGCTTTTGCCACGCCTTTGTTTCATTGGTCCATTACAGCATAGATGCGGTGAATGGTAAATGAGGCCAGCCTCGCTTTTGTTGCTATTTTTGATATACTGTGGCTTTATGGCAGAACAAAAAACCTATATTTATGGGAAGCACGCCCTCAAAGAAGCGTTGCG
>JANLHH010000160.1 GCA_024654605.1 Patescibacteria group bacterium
ATATTTTAACAATTATTTTATTTTAACCGTATAATCACATTTTTATGCTTGATGTAAATGTTCTCTTGCCATCAAAGCCGAGGATCGTTTCCGAGGAAGGGTTCAAGGGTATCTATGAGATCGATGGTCTCTATGCCGGATACGGACACACTCTGGGAAACTCATTGCGAAGAATTATTCTTTCTTCGCTTCCCGGCTTTGCGATCACCTCTGTAAAGATTGGGGGAGTTCCTCATGAATTTTCTACTATTGAAGGTGTGAAAGAGGACGTTATTACAATCTTGCTTAATCTCAAGAGAGTAAGATTTAACTTAACCTCCAATGAACCCCAAACGGTTTCCTGCTCTATTAAAGGTCCGCAGGTGGTTACAGCAGGAGATCTTATCACGCAGGGTCAAGTGGAGATCCTCAATAAAGATCAGCATATTGCGGAGATAACCAAGAAGGGAGTCACTCTTGATATTGAAATGATTGTTGAGAAAGGCCTCGGTTATGTGGCAAAGGAAGTGCTTCAAAAAGGAAAGAAAGTTGATATTGGCACTATCGCTCTTGATGCGATCTTTACTCCCATCAGAAGGGTGAACTACGAAGTAGAGAACATGCGCGTTGGCGAAAGAACGGACTATAACCGACTACGCATTACCGTTGAAACGGATGGCAGTTTGACACCGCGAGAGGCGCTGGAGAACTCTATTGATATCATGATCAAGCAATTGAAGGCCATTGTCGGTTTTAAAGAAGAGGAAGTGAAGGAAGAGAAGAAAGAAATTTCTTCAGAAGAAGGAGGTGAAAAAGAGGAGAAAAAACTTGATGCTGATGTTTTGAAAACTCGTATTGAGACCATCGGCTTTTCTCCGCGGATATTGAACGCACTGACAAGCGCAAATATTCGAACGGTTGGCGGACTCGCAAGAAAGAAAGAAGAAGACTTGCTTGATATTGAGGGGTTGGGCAATAAGGGTATTCAGGAGATCAAACGCGCACTCGGCAACCTCGGCGTTAACTTAAAATAGGATTCATGAGACACCACAACGCAAACAGAAAATTCGGCAGAACACGAGATGAGCGAAGAGCTTTGATGA
>JANLHH010000165.1 GCA_024654605.1 Patescibacteria group bacterium
AGAGCTTCTCTTTTCTCTCGCAGTTCCTTTTGGAGCTCTTTTTCTGATTTATTATGCATAGTTATCTAAAGATACGCTTAATGATATTACTTATCTTTACAAGGAAAGTCAATGACACACCTCATGTCTTATTGTCTTGCTTCGCGAGAGATAATACGTGTCTTTATCGGAAGCTTGGTACCTGCCTTTCTGAGCGCCTCCCTGGCTACAGACTCTACTGCGCCATCAACTTCAAAAATAACATGGCCGGGATGTACTTCAAACACATATCCCTGCAGATCACCTTTCCCTTTTCCCATACCCACTTCTGCCGCCTTTTGCGTGTACGGCCTATCGGGGAAAATACGAATCCATACTTTTCCTGTCTTGGACAGTGCCCGAGAAAGAGTCTTTCTGGCTGCCTCGATCTGGTTGGATCGCACGCGCGCGGCCCCTTGCGATTTCAAGCCGAAAGAACCGAAGGAAAGGGTCGTGCCGCGCGTGGCAGGCAATATAAGCTTGGCAGGATTTCTCCTCCCGGTTTGCCACTTTCTGTGTTTTACTTTCTTGGGAAACAACATGGTATGTTAAATATTTATTGATTACTTTTAGTTTGACCTTTTGTGTCAAAAATCTCCCCTTTATATATCCATACTTTGATACCAATCACTCCGTATGGCAAATGGGCACGTTCTCGTGCAAAACTAATATCAGCGCGAAACGTCTGGAGAGGAATCCCTCCTTTCTTGATCTGCTCTCGTCTGCTCATTTCAGCCCCGCCAAGTCTTCCCGAGAGTGCGATACGCGCTCCCTTCACATCCTTGTTCGCCATCACCTTTTCAATGGTCTGTTTTACCACTCTACGGAATGGCATGCGTTTCTCAAGAGCTTCCGCTATCATCTGGCTAACGATCGCCGCATCAGATTCGGGGGATGACACCTCCTCAATGTCAATCTTGAGGTCTGTAGGTGTAGCAATCTTCAATTTGCGGAACATACTCAAAACGTCATTGCGTAATTTGGTCATACCCTCACCTGAACGACCGATGATCATACCCGGTCGAGAGGTCTTGATGATGATGCGAAACATTTTTTCGCTACGTTCCATTTCAATTGACGCAACATAAAATCCACGGAGGCGTTTTTCGAGATATTCCCGAATCAACACATCACCACGAAGAAATTCCTGATATCTTCCCGACGTACCAAACCAGCGGGATTGCCAGTCCTTGATAATACCTAGTCTATGCGCATACGGGTGAACAGTGTGTGTCATGTTATGATTTTTTTGTCTTACTTTTCTGTTTATTGCCGGATTCCTTTTTTATCTTTACCTCCTTCTTGTCTACAGAAGCCTTTTTTGCGCTTGCTTTTGCTGCTACTGTCAAATTCTTTTCTTCCAAGAGCACTTCTTGGTCTTTTGTTTCAACTCCTTCTTTCATTTTCCCTTCTCCGTGTTTTTTATTCACGATATCCAATACGATAGAGACGTGACTTGAGTGCTTGTGGATGGCGGACGCACGTCCAAACGCACGCGGTAAAGATCGTTTCAGTGTAAAACCTTTGTTTACCTGTATCTCTTTGATCACAAGGTTTTCTTTTTCAATGCCAAAATTCTCCTTTGCGTTCGCAGCCGCTGATTCAATAAGTTTTTTGATAGGGTGAGCGGCTCGCTTGCTTAAAAAATCAACTTCAGCAAGCGCCATGCTGACATTTTTCCCACGCAAAAAGTCGGCAACCAAACGTACCTTACGGGGAGACTGTCTATAATTTTTCAGTATTGCTTTCATGATTCTACTCGGTGGTTTACTTGTTGCGTTCGCTTCCGCTGCCTCACACGTAAATTATTTCTTGGTTTCAACGGTTGCTTTGGCTGATTGAGCTGCGGCAATTTCGCCTTCTTTCTTTTTCTGTTCCAGTTCTTTTTGCATCTTACCGCCGTGTCTGAAAAACTTCTTCGTAGGGGAAAATTCTCCCAACCGATGACCCACCATTTCCTCTGATATGAGTACGGGAATGTGTTCTTTGCCGTTATGTACGCCAAACGTAAAGCCAACCATCTCAGGCGATATCTGGCTTGCGCGTTTCCACGTTTTAATAACGCCAGTTGTCCCTGACTTTTTTCCTTCAATCTTTTTTAACAATCTTTCGTCCACATATGGACCCTTTTTAAGTGATCGTGTCATAACGAAAATAGCAAAAACAAAAGCCCGTTTTGTAAGAGCTTATGAAGTATCTTATCAGATTGCTTAATATTGTCAAACCTCTTTAATAAAGAGGTATTAAACTAAACTGGAAGGCAAGCCTGCCACCCAGAGGGTGAGTGCTCCGCGCGCAGTTTCCCGCCCGAAGGGTGTGGTATTTCACCCTTTGTTCCGTCGTCGCTCGGACGTTGTGTGAGTGAGAGTACACTCACACACGCTCCACTAGACGGAATAACCTTGCTCTGAACAGCTACCGATAGGTTGAGGTATATTAAAAACCCGCGCGTACGCGCGGGTTTTTAATATCTCTTACTTCTTCTTTTTGCCTACCTTACGGCGCTCCATAATGAATTTATTTGAATATTTCTTTGCGTGGCGCGTCTTTTGGCCTTTTCCTGTTGGCTTTCCCCATGCTGACACTGC
>JANLHH010000166.1 GCA_024654605.1 Patescibacteria group bacterium
ACAGTGGAAACAAGCATGTCTTTGTTGCCGATATGAGAAAGCTCGTGCGCAATCACTCCTTCAAGCTCAGTGCGATTTAGTATCCCCAAGAGACCGGTGGTCACCGCCACCACTGCGTGTTCTTTGTCGCGACCGGTGGCAAACGCATTCGGTGCCGGATCAGTAATAATGTACACGCGCGGTTTCGGAAGTCCGGCGGTGATGGCGAGATTTTCCACAATATTGTGCAATTCGCGATACTCTCTCTCCGGAGCGGGTGCTGCGCCGGAGATCTTCAAGACAATTTTATCGGAATACCAATAACTGAACACGTTCATGAAGACGGCAAAAATCACCGCGAAATACAGAATCCCTTGCGCTTGAAGAATATAAGAAAACGCCCACCCGATAAAGATGACCACGATCAAAAACCCGGTCATCAACATCCACGTTTTTCTGATGTTCCTGTCTTGTTCTGTGTAGAGTGTCGCCATATTTATTCAGTTCGTTCAAGAAAAATTTTCTTAGTGAATGCCCCTCGTTCTTTCCTTCGCTTGCGAGCCATTTTAGTGACATCGCCGCACGCAATACCAAATGCTTTGTAGATCGCGGTAAGTACTTCTTGTACGTCGCTCAATTCCTTTACTGTCTCTAATTTTCCTTTTGCCTCAAAAACTTCTTTTGCCTCTTCTTGAAGCTTTTTAAGAAGTTCTTTTTTGTACTCAATTGCGGATAGTTTACGCGTAACCGGCCGTTCTCCGTTTGAACGAATAATATCAGGAATATTGTCTCTAACGAGTTTATGGTATTTCTGCATTTAGAAACTGACTTTCACCGGCTCTTTTGCTTCCGCGCCTTCTTCCAGCTCAAAGAATTCTCTTTTTGCAAACTTGAACATATTCGCGATGAGGTTTGAAGGAAATGTGTCCACTTTGATATTCAGATCGCGTACATTGGTGTTATAGAATCTGCGTGCCGCCTGAATCTTATTTTCCGTATCGGAAAGTTCGCGCTGGAGCTCAACAAAGTTTTGACTTGCTTTAAGATCAGGGTAACTCTCTGAGACGGCAAAAAGAGATTTCAATGCGCCAGTGAGCATGTTCTCCGCGGCGGCATGTTCGGCAACCGTCTGTGCGCCCATTGCCTTCGTGCGCGCTTCGGTCACTTTTTCCAGTGTCGTTCGCTCGTGGGTCACATATCCTTTTACCGATTCTATAAGATTAGGAATAAGGTCATACCGGCGCTTCAATTGCACATCAATATCCGCCCATGCCTCACTGGTACGAGTCACGAGTCGAACAAAGCTGTTGTAAATGGCGATAATCCATAGGACTATAACAACGGCGATTATAAGAATATAGGTGAGTTTCATAGGTGATAGTAAGGAATATTAAATGTATGATAATTCTAATATTATACAACAACAAATTACTCTTTAGCAATGAAGCGTATTTTGACGAAACACAAGTGTCATGTTATCCTGCAGTGAGATTTCGTTCTTTGTTCCCAATATACAGATCATCCACCATAAGGAGCCCGCTCATGACAGCGCAGAGATTTCAGCCATCGGAGACAAAAAAAGTCTCAGACACAGAAAATACCGGGCTTTATCATGTTTTTTGTCCAACATTCGCCATGCGTAAAACGATGACCCTCTCGCACCCTGCCGGAGATTTATGTCCCGTTTGCAGACGGCTTCGGGGGAAAAATACGCACGAATGCGACCCAAGAATGACGCGACTTACTTAATGCTTTTCGTTCCATACATACCAAACGCTCGACACTTGTGTCGAGCGTTTTTTTAAATCAAAAATTTTGCGGTTTCTCAATATCCCATGCCGGGCATTCCGCCGCCCGCTCCGCCTTCTTTTTCTTGTTTCGGTTCTTCGGCGACCGCCACCTCGGTCGTCAAAAGTATTGCCGCCGCGGATGCCGCGTTCTCTACACAACTCCGTGTCACTTTCACCGGATCAATGATGCCGGCAGCGATCATATCGGGAATAACCTCATCGCTCTGCGCATTATAGCCGGCATGTTCTTTACCGCTCTTTACACGCTCAACAATTTCTACGCTCTGTTTCTCGCTCTTTCCGGCATTCTCCGCGATTTGTTTCATCGGCGACTCGAGCGCTTTCAGTAAGATATCCACGCCTATTTCAAATTCTTTTCCAAAACTTGTAAGCTCTGGCTTCGGTCTTTTTTTTGCCACCTGCTGGCCCGCCTTTATGAGGGCAGTACCGCCGCCCGGCACAATACCCTCTTCAATAGCCGCTTGAGTTGCATTGACTGCGTCCTCAACTTTGTCCCTCAAATATTTCATCTCCGTTTCGGTTGCCGCACCGACGCGAATGACCGCAATACCGCCTCCGAGTTTTGCAATACGTTCAGAGAGTGCGTTCTTGCTATACTTCTCGGCTTTAAGGAGCGCGCTTCTCAATTGCGCCACGCGCTCTTTGATATCCGTTTTCTTGCCCTTGCCGCCAATAATGGTCGTATGATCTTTGGTTGCAATCACCTTGTGTGCCTTCCCAAGCATGGAAACTTCCGCATTCTCAAGCTTGATGCCCAGATCCTCCGAGATCAATTTTCCGCCGGTCAGGATAGCAATATCGGTCAGCATCTCTTTTTTCTTATCACCAAACCCGGGCGCTTTCAGCGCCAAAATGGAAAAAGAGCCGCGCAGTTTGTTCACCACAAACGTCGCGAGTGCTTCTCCATCCACATCGTCGGCGATAATGATCAACTCTTTTTTCCCTGTACCTGCAAGTTTCTCCAAGAGGGGCAGTATTTCTTTTATGGTTGATATCTTTTTGTCGGTAATTAAAATTGATGCATCAACATATTCCGCTTCCATGCGATCGGTGTTGGTGATCATGTACGGCGAAACATATCCTTTATCAAAACGCATTCCCTCCACTACGTCGGATTCAATGCCGAACGATTGCGACTCTTCCACGGTCACCACGCCGTCTTTCCCCACCTTCCCGATCGCTTTGGCAATAATGGTTCCAATTTCT
>JANLHH010000172.1 GCA_024654605.1 Patescibacteria group bacterium
TAAGGCATCTCTTCTTCAGGCAAAACGCGTGAGACCACTCCTTTATTACCGTGCCGACCCGCAAGCTTATCTCCCACGGAGACATTGCGCAGTGTCGCAACCTCAATATGAATACGTTTAGTAATACCCGAATCAAGAGCGTCTCCTTTTTCGCGGGAGAACACTTTCACACCGACGACACGCCCGCGTTTACCATGTTCCATGCGAAGCGATGTATCTTTTACATCGCGTGCTTTCTCTCCAAAGATAGAGCGGAGTAATCGCTCTTCCGGAGTAAGTTCCGTCTCGCCTTTAGGAGTGATCTTTCCCACTAAAATATCGTTCGGTCCCACTTCGGCACCGATTCGTACGATTCCCTCCTCATCAAGATCTTTTAATTTTACTTCTCCGACGTTTGGAATATCATGGGTCGTGATCTCAGGACCAAGTTTTGTGTCGCGAACATTCACCACAAATTCATCCACCTTGATGCTGGTAAATTTGCTGTTTTTCACCAAACGCTCCGAGATAATGATGGCATCTTCATAGTTTGAACCATCCCATGACATAAACGCCACGAGTGCGTTTTGTCCCAGTGCGATCTGTCCCTCATCGGAAGAAGAGGTGTCCGCGAGCACTTCTCCCTTCTTTACCTTTTGTCCTACTGCCACTATGGGGCGCTGGTGGAACATCGTAAAGCTGTTTGTTCGTGAAAAATTGACCAACTTGTGCTTATGGAGAGCTTTTTTCCCCTGGACGGTGATCTCTCGTGCGTCCATATTTGTGATAACGCCATCTTCAAGAGCGATCACAAGCCGTCCCGTATCGCGCGCCGCGCGTTCCTCAACTCCGGTTGCCACAAGTGGCATCTCGGGAACAACACAGGGTACTGCCTGTTTTTGCATGTTAGAACCCATGAGTGCTCGGTTTGCATCATCGTGTTCAAGAAATGGGATCATGGATGTCGCGATTGAGAATGCCTGATTGGGCGCGATATCAATGAAATCAACATATTCACGCAGGATTAATTCCGGACGTCCTCCTTTTCTAACCTCCACCTTATCATTCGTGATATAACCGTTCTTGTCATACGCGGTAGCTCCGTGAGCGATCTTATATTTCTCCTCCTCAAAAGCATTAAGGAATTCCACTTCGCTCGTTACCTTTCCATTCTTCACGCGCGCATAAGGAGTTTCGATCATGCCGAATTCATTGGTCCGCGCATACGTGGAAAGATGCAGAATAAGACCGATGTTCGGACCTTCAGGGGTGTGTATCGGGCACACTCTTCCGTAATGTGAAGGATGCACGTCTCGGACTTCAAGTCCCGCGCGTTCGCGAGTAAGCCCCCCCGGTCCAAGGGCGGAGAGTGTGCGCAAGTGTTCTATTTCCGCCAACACATTCTCCTGGTTCATGAATTGGGAGAGTTGGTTGGTCGTAAAGAATTCTTTAATACGCGCCTGGAGAGGTCTGGGGCTGATGAATTGAATGGGGAGTGTCGTGTCAACGTCAATAGTAGACATGCGATCCTGGATGTTTCTTTTCATTTGGATCATACCCACCCGGATCTTCTGCTGGATCATTTCACCAAAGTAGCGCACGCGTCGTGAACCTAAGTGATCAATATTGTCTTCTCTCGCGTGAAGGGTCACACCGAGCTTGATGATCTGGTCAATAATAACAACGAAATCATCGATGGAGAGTGTTTTTTGTTCCAACGCCTTCTTGTCAGTGGCCTTATCAAAGCGCTTATTAAAGCGAAAACGCCCTACCGATGAGAGGTTGTACTTTTCTTCACTAAAAATTGATTTGATGAATTCCTTTGCGTTCTCCGGGGTAACCATCTCGCCGTCTCGCAGACGCTTATGTATCTCCATATATGAATCATTGGCTGTTTTTGCCGTGTCTTTGGCGAAAGACGTCTGTATCACCTCTTTCACATGCGCGTCATTGCCAAAAAGTTTAATGATATTCTCATCCGGCATATCGGTCAGTGCGCGCAAGAGTGAACTCACCGGGAATCTTCTCTTCTTATCAATGCGCGCATACATAGCGCCATCCGGATCTGACTCTATCTCGATCCACGCGCCGCGCGCGGGAATGATCTTGGCTCCGAAATATTTTTTACCCTTGATCTCTTGCGCCGTAAACAGCACACCGAAACTGCGCGCGAGTTGCGGAACAACCACACGTTCTACACCGTTGATGATGAACGTGCCATGGTTGGTCATCAACGGAAAATCCGCCATAAAGATCTCCTGTTCTTTTGACGTCTTTAGTGTTTTATTCGTAAGTTTTACCTTGACGCGCATGGGCGCTTCATAAGTCGCTTCCTGCTCTTTGGCGTGATATTCGTCAAATTTCGGTTCTGATATTTCAAAAGAAGTAAATTCCAATTCAAATTTTTTCCCTGAATAATCCTGTATGGGGGAAAATTCATCAAATATTTCTTTGATGCCCTCGGCAATGAGCCATTTGAAGGATGCGACTTGGTTCTCCACCAAATTTGGTACGCTAACCAATGGTTCCTTGTAGCGTGAAAAATATTTTTTCTCTTTCTGCATAATAAATAGAGTGGCACTACTTTATACGAATAATCAAAAGCGAGAATGTAAACGCAAACAAAAAATAAACAAGAAAGAAAAGTAGGGCAAAAAGATAAACCTACCTCTTTAAGGCTTCTTACTTTATGAAGTTATGATTGAGTGAAACAAGAAATTGAAACGCCCAATTATACTCTTTAAATTTTGTTCTCCCTGTCTTCTATAGCAGCGCCGCCGAAACTCAATCCTCCAGATTTTGTAAGAGTATACCCCCTCCCTTTGACGGTGTCAAGACTGGCCAAAAACCGCCGTTGGGGATAATTACCTGCTCCTCCTTTCTTTCCTCCACTCCTCTATTTTTTTATGGTTCCCTGAAAGCAGAACTTTGGGAACTTTATACTTTTTCCCTTTGAATGTGACTGTCTCCGGTCGGGTATAGGTTTCTGCGCTCGCTACCCGCTCCTCTTCAACAGACTCCGCCGCATGGAGTACTCCTTTGATCTGGCGTGCTACCGCATCAATAATGACCATAGCCGGGAGTTCGCCGCCGGTGAGCACATAAGGACCCACGGAGATCTCCTCGGCGCGCAGTATTTTTTTTACGCGCGCATCAACCCCTTCATAACGCCCCGCTATTAAAATGATGTCCGTATAAGAAGAAATCAGTGAACGCGCCACTTTATTGGTGAATTCTTTTCCGTTGGGAGAAAGTAAATATGTTTTTACGCGTTTCTTTTTCCCGCGCGCCTTTTGTACCGCGCGAAGGATTGGTTCCGCTTGCATGACCATTCCCGGCCCTCCCCCATAAGGACTGCCGTCAATTCTGCGGTGCTTGTCTTTCGTAAAATCACGAGGATTATAAAATTTGACCGTTATTTTCTTGCTCTTGCGCGCGCGCGCCACAATAGACTCATTTAAGTATGAATCAAACATCTCTGGAAAAAGAGTGATGATGTGAAAAATCATTATATGTGAAAGAAAAAACCGTGCTCAGAGCCCGGTTTTTTCTTTTTTTCCATATTACGCCTTGAGCTCTTCTATTGCCTCATCAATGCTTGTTGATGAGCTTGCGGTGTGTCGTCCGCCCTCAGGCTCGTTAATTTTCAAATTCACCCGGGCATTATTCTTCATACCGACAACTCGAAGCAATGTCCTGATGGCTTTAGCAGTGTTGCCGCTTCGTCCAATAATCTTGCCCATGTCAGCTGAATCAATATCAAGAGTTAAGAGAACGCCCATTTCATCAACCTTTCGATTGATCTTTACCGCGTCCGGGTTATCAACAAGCGCCTTAATAACGTACTCGAGAAATACTTTATCACTTTCCATAATGCTGATTTTTTCTTCCTTACTTACAATAACCCGTCATCCCTCCAGGGCTTTCGGCGAATCTGTTTTCGACACAGATTACTTTACTCATCATAATAAAGATCTCTATTTTGTCAACCGAGCACTACTCTTTCTTTTCAGCTTCTTGCGGGGCCTCACCCGAGGATGTTTCAACAGCAGGAGGAGTTTCTTCTCCCTTTCCCTCCACCTTTTCCTCTACGGGAGCCTCTTCCTCAACTACTGCCACTTTCTCTAGAACCGGGGCTTCGGCTGTAACGTTAGCTTTCTCAGTCACCTCTTCCCCTTCCTTCTTCACGGGACTCTTTCGCGGAAGGACATTAATCTTTTTTCCTTCAATGACCTTCTCGTTGATCAATAGATTGTGTACGGTATCAGACACTTGCGCGCCTTTTGATACCCAGTAGATCACTCGATCACCTTTGATTTCCGGTTTACCGAAGCGCGCGTTGTATGAGCCAAGCACTTCCAAGAACTTCCCGCTTTGCGGGCCATTCTTTGAGTCGGTAAGCACGAGCCGAAATGATGGGTCATGCTTCCTTCCTACGCGCTGTAATCTGATTTTTAACATGGCTCACATACTAGCAGAAATACCACTCGCCGTCAAACATTTTAAGTGCTATACTCCATTCTAATGACTGAAAAAAACATGCA
>JANLHH010000109.1 GCA_024654605.1 Patescibacteria group bacterium
GCTTCCGCCATTGCCGCCGTTGCCGGTTGCGCTGTCGTCAACATCATCACCATTGTTTCTGATGTTGCCGCCTCGTCCGCCGTCACCGCCGTAACTACCCATGGCATCGTTGCCACCGGTCTTTGCCTCTGCTGTTACCTCGTTACAAACAAGAGCTTCGTTTGAATTGATAACAACGTCGTCGCTTTCCAGATCGTCCTGGGCAAAAGCAGGTTGAGTTACTGCAAGAGCGAGAAGCATACCCGTAGCGACTGCTCCAAGAGCAAGAATTCCCTTCATGTTTTTTGTATTAGTCATATATGTAATTTTGTTATGAATAAATAAAAGATATTAATACCACTTCCTCCACCCCCGAGAAAGGATGTGAAAGAAATCGTACTGTATCGACCACACTGAACTTCTTACCGAAGCCCATGCCTTAATTCACCATAACTTTTTCATGCGAGCGCGTGTACCCAACAGACAATATAAAATATGAACAGAATTGCTTACCTTGAAAGGGGTGATGCACTAAAGTATGAGACTCGTGCGAGAACACAGCAAATCTATACTAGACCAATCGATAAGGATGTTCTTTTTTTGTAAGGGTGCTTACTTCCCCTTTCTTCCGCAATTTTCCGGATACGGGGAAATATAGTACACAGTTTTTTGGATCAATCCCGTTTCCCCTCGGAAATGACCATTATTTTTTAATAAAAACCGATGTATGAGTGATGCATTTCATGGTATACCTCGCACAAAAGTTGTCAACGCCAGAACATGTGTATTTTTTTTACGATACAATATTTACAAATAGTCAAGTTACCAATACTGTAACAGAAAGACCCTTTCGCGACATGCTCTTAAAAGAGTGAGGAATAGAGAAAGGGGTACTCAATCGGGGAAAGAGATCGTGCAAGGCACAATCTTGATTGAATACCCTTTTCTGTATTTTTCAATTACTCTTCACGCAACACGTTCAAGTAATTTTCAAAGGACGTTCGCTTCTCTCCGCTCTACCCGATCAAAGCTTGGTTACGTCCGAATATTATGTCCTTTATACACCAGTGTCAAGTGTCTTTAATAGACTTGTTATTTTTATATAAAGGTCAATTAGTACTGTCCATTATCACACCCCTTTATTCTGTCTTATAAAATATAAACCTCCGGGAATTTACCACGGGGGTCTATATTAGGGGTATTTTATGCTCCAGAGTTTTTTAAAGTGTCCTACTTAAGCAGTATGATAGCGTTTAATGAGTGCGCGTATGGTAAGTAAATCTGCTTGATTATCCTCGCTTGCCAACTCTTGGGAAGAAACGTTTTTCATCTCATCACTCACCCAAAGATACGTGATGTACTCAGAGACATATCCTAACTGTGCTTGATGTGCCAGAGTTGCCAATACTTGTATTTTTGATTGTTTTGTCTTATATGATCGTATCTGCTCAAGTGCTTGTTGTACATCCGCCAGATGCATCACGTCGGCTAGACTCGCACTGATACAAAGCGAGCTTGTGGCAATGGGAATTTCCATTTCATCTATTTTCTTTCCTTTATAATTATGGTGTTGTCCCACCAATTTTCCTTCAATATCAAACTGCGCCTCGCGTAAGATACGTTCCGAAGCTTCTTCGTGCGCCTCAAGTATCTTTCCAAGCGACATGTCGGAAGAAAATCCGCGTGCTTCTAGTTCTGCAATCTCTTCGCCGGTAAGCGCTTCTTTGATTGGAACTAATTTTACGGCCCGAATATGCTTTTCCGCCAATACCGCCCGTAAATGTGCTTCGTCGGAGAGAGCACCCGACGAAAGGCCTGTTTTCTTCATCACCGCCCGTGATAATTCTTCGTTATGTTCATCACAGACCATTCGGCAAAGAATATCCACCCAATCCCGATCGGTAAGTCTATTATTTATAAGGAAATTTGGAATCTCTACTTTTCCGATATCATGAAAAAGGCAAGCTCGATAAAACTGTTCAAGGGTCACCCCTTCCTGCTCTATCAATTTGGCAATAATCACTTGGTCGTCAAGCACTTTCTCTATTTTATTGCGGGCAATATGATACGTGTCCACAGAATGTTCAAAAGTGCTTTTATCAAACAACTCAAGCGTCGTAAGCATTTTCCAGTTTTCAGGAGTCAAAAAACCAACAAAAACCTGCTCTTGGACGCGCTTTATTTGTTCGTCAAACAACCCGCTTTTTTCTAATTCATTGGTAATAGCTTTATAATTCCCTTCTTGAGCAAGTGCTCGAGCAGAGCGTTCTTGCTCTGCTCGGTTCTCTTTATTGCTATATTCAAAACCCGCAATTTGATTGTGTTCTTGAGAGGATCGTGTTTTTAATGAGGATAATCCTTCTACCATGGTGTGTATCCTGTAATTGCCATTACAAAGACTGAGCGACTTTAATAAGTTCCATTATACCTTATATTTGTCCGTTGTAAAGGGACACCTGTGCAAAACTGGCCTTTATTTAAAGGCCAGTTTTATCTATTCTGATTCCATTTCAACGCTTTTCATTGTCCGAAAAGTGTATCTGCCCATGTCCATATCTTGTCGTTGATGCCAATGCCCGTTCTCTGCCCCGCTCCCTGCGTGCACTGTGAGTAGTGGGGGCTTTGCGCGGTGGTTTTTGCGTACGGGATACAGACTTGTTCGGGATTAGTGAGAAGTTTGCGATAGAAGCAGTAGTCGGTGTTGTTTGATTCGGCAGCAGAAGATTGAATAATGTCGCCGCCTTCTCCGGTGTTGTATGCGGGAGTGTTATAGAAAGCGTTCTGGGCAATCTGAAATCCGGAACCACCAAAGTTTGTTGCGCTTGCAGCACCTGCGCCAATGATGGCATTACAACGCACATCACCCCCATCAAGCGTTCCCTCAATCCACTCTTCGCCCTTAACTATCGTATTTAAATAAATTTCTCCGTCGCCAAGATGTCCGTAAAAATTGAATGTGCTTGGGGCTTCCGGATCATACTGACTACCATGCGTTTTCATATCATAAAAAATATTCCCGATAAGTGAGATATTATCCGGTGTTGGATATGTCGTTCCAAACCCCATTGAAGCATCAAAAGCGATATTATTTAAGAGGAGTACCCAGTCTCCACCGGGATGACCTGGGGTAATCTCGCTTGGATCACCAGTACCGCCAATCCCCATTATTTCACCATCCCCACCCGAGGTAAGCCCCAAACTCCAGTCGCCTCTTCGTGCCCCCCACAATCGATTGTGAAAAATTTTCATGGGATATGCTTCCGAACCGCCCGCTTTTAAATTGAGAAGGCTTTCCGTGAGCGCGCATGGTCCAACACCATTGTAATTTCCCTTACAGTCGGAATAAATGTTGGGGGTTGCATACATATCATTATTCTCAACGATGAGACCGACATGATCTTGAACTCCATTTCCGATTGCAATATTCTTTTGGCAATCATAAATTTCATTATTCACGGCACGAAAGTGAGACCCTTCACCGACAGCGACACACATTGATTCCGAGAGACAAACACCTTCGCTCTCGGGAGCGCCGATGGAATTTCGCACAACGCTTCGTTGAAGCGTGTTCCAATTCCCGGGATTTGCAAACATCTCTCCTTTGTAATCCTCAACAAGAAGTGAATCAAAAATATTATGATCAGCGTGATCGCTCACACTGCTCCATGGCCACACGGGTTCAAGCGCATACCCGCACCCTCCTTTTCCATCCAGCGTCAGCCGGTGAAAGATCCAATAATCCTCGCTGACCATCCTAATACGACGAATGATGGCGCGTTCATTTTCTACCTGATCTACCGGACGTAGTCCGTCATCCGAAGGACTATAGTAGCGAAGAATTTTTCGATTATTTGCCGTCCCCGAGAAATTGAGCTCAAGTGTTCCCTTGTTCGTATGATCGCCAGATTGGATACAGAAGACCTGCGCGTTCGTGTTGTCGGTGATCTTGTTCCAATTAGTATCGCTCGTGGTGACGATTACGTCGCAACTTTGTTTCGTAAGCCCCTCCACATCCACATCGCAGTTCGGATTCCCCGCTCGGCATTCGTACTCGGCAATGTAGCCGTTTAAGTCAGCGCCGGCGGTAGGTTGCGGATCC
>JANLHH010000110.1 GCA_024654605.1 Patescibacteria group bacterium
GTTCTATTTCCTTGACCGTCTGGGTGAAAATCTACGACAATTCTTTACCTTTAATCCCGAAGCAAAAGCCAAGCTTCAAATTGAATTTGCAGGAGAGCGCATTGCGGAGATTAAAATCATAGTTGAAGAGAAAGGTATTAATGCTAAAGGATTTACAATAGCCCAGTCGCTTCTTCAAGCCAATGTGGCATATGCCGCGGAAATTGTAAGTGAAGAGAAGACAGCTGGCAAAGATGTGTCCGCTCTTGCCAAAACATTGAATGACGAATTTGACGTGAGAGATACATTGTTGGAGCAGACTTTCAAAGACGCAAAAGCACAGCTCAAAGCCCAGCGTAAAGAAATCAAAACGAATCTTCTTGCGGAGGCGCGCCGTGTCGGAGACACCGCGCAGATAGCAATACTGGAAGCGCAACTTAAGGATATTGACGGACAGATTGACGTGCTTGGACAGAAAAAGGATCAGCTTGAGAATTCTCTTCAAAACGAACAGAACAAAATAGAGGATGAAATGAGTAAAGATGACCAGAAAAAGGAGGAAATTGAGCAAAAGGAAGAACAAGAAGCGGTAGAGGCGGAGGAAGCAATAGAAGCAGATGAAGCAGATGAACCAGAGGAGGCAGATGAGCCGGAAGAAGCGGAAGAACAACAAGAGGCAGACGAAAAAGATAACGAGAAAGATAATTCTCAAGATTCAAATTCCTCAAATCGAAGCAATCAAAATACTCCCGAAACAGAAGATAACGATTAAGGCTTAGGGAGTCCCGCTCGCATCCCTCTCCTCCCTTGCGAGCGGGCTTGCGCGCGAACGGGAGGGTGGGTCAAGCGCATTTGTATTTGAGCCTCGGACATTTCCGCTAGGGCGTCCATGACTAAAGGATGAGCGCCGCCGTAATCTTGCAATACAGAAATTCGAAGCGGAAGCGACACAACAAAAGCAATATTGAAAATGAGGAAGGGGGTTGTGCGAGGGCGGACTCCGAAGGCACGCTAAACGAAGCCAAAAGACTCTAAATGACCGATAAACAATCTAAAGCACTGAATACTCTAGCAAACCACTGCGAGGAGGAGACCGAAGCTGGGGGAAGGATTCCTTCCTTCCCCCAAACAGCATGGCGCCCGAGCCACCCGCCCGCAGGCGGGCAATGGCGAGGAGATGCGCCAAACCTAGACATCTAGGCGCGAGTAGCCCTAGCGGAAATGTCCGAGGCGAATGCCGAGGATGGACTCCGTAGTCACGGACAAACACTAGCAGAGAAATGATCGAGACAATATTGAATTTGTTTTTTCTGTTTTCTGTCCGCCCCGAATTTCGCCAAAACAAAAAGAGGAGCAAATGGAAAATTCCTCCCCAAACCCCTCCTTTTCCATTTGCGACTTCCGAATTCAAAAACAAATGAGCCGAAGTTTTGGCAAATCCTTTCCCCAAAAAATAGTTTTGCCAAAACTTCGTCCGCATTGTTCCGCCACCTGCCCGAGACCTTGAGGGCAGAACACCGAAGAAAAATGTCCTTTCCTTTTTCAAGAAAAATTTCACCACCACCATATCAGAGAAGCAAGGAACATTTTTCTTCGGTGTTGCCGAGTGAAGCGAGGCAGTGGCGGAACGATTCATTCCACATCGGGATTTTGTTGAAAAAAAGTTCGGATTTTGTTCAGGAGACACAGCCAAAAAATAGAATCGCCGTTTTCGCCAAAATTCGGAGCGTCGCAAAGCGACGCGACGGGGGTTTCCGCCAGAATTCGCCAAGGGTTTTTGAAATCCAAAAGGAGCGAGCGGGACGCGAGGCGGGGGTTTATGATGAGTACATCATTCAAAACTTCGTTTTGCGAGCCAATCTGGAAGCGAATAATTATCAATATTTAACATAAACCTTTTTTCTATGAACAAATTCTTTCTTTATGCG
>JANLHH010000182.1 GCA_024654605.1 Patescibacteria group bacterium
GGAAGCGCACGGTTCTGTTCTCGACAAACTCTGCGGGCATCGCGATGCGCTTCTGTCGCTAATTCCGGTGTGTCCCGTACACGGAGAGTGTATTCCTCACGCGCTCGAATGGATTGCGCTGGCGAAAGAGAAGGTCGGCGATTTGGAGCCGGAACTGCGGGAGAAGGAAATAAACAAGACATACGCCAATACTGTTGTCTCCGCGCTGGCGTCCGATGAGCGGGGAGTACCGCCAAAGAAGGAACTGGAACCAATTGTGGCGGGCGATACAATTGTCCTGCGTGGCAAGGTGCGGTTTGGGCAAGATCATCAATTTACAGCCGAAGATTTTGGTGAAGGCAAGGAATTCGCGGTATGTACATCGACCGGAGAACGGGTGAAGCTCAAAACGCATGGATATGGCATAATAGGGCAAGGCGGCGGGAGTTACGGTAACGGAGCGATATACATCAGCGCAGAAGAATTAGTCAAACAAGGATATGTGTTTGCGGAGGAGGGAATACCGCCAGTCACACCGCTCGGACATAAAGGGCGTGGTAAGAGCCGCAAGAACGCCATCGCCGCAATTAAGAAAAGGAATCACGAAGAGAAACAGGAGGGCAAGTGATCAAGCCCGTAAAGCCCAAAATAACCTATCACGCAATCATCGATGAAATATACCATAAGGACTTTCATCTCTTCGTGAATGTTCCAAAGGAGATGTTCAAAACGTGGCTATTGGAAGTGCATGAAAAAGAGGGGATGCTTGAAGATTTAAAGGAGAAATTAGAGGACGCCAAGGCGATGGTTCTTTGGGATTACGCTCCTTTTTACTACGTTTGGATCGAAGAATTCAATTGGACAATCAAGCATCAGGCGGTATTGGTTCATGAACTGAGTCACTTCGTAGACTTTGCATTAAGCAACGCCGGAATATCAATTGGATACAATAACACCGAAGTCAGAGCCTACTATCTGGAATACATCTTTACGAAGGTGTGGGAGCAATTGAAACCGCTTTATCGGCGTAAGGCAAGGAAAAAGCATACGACTGATAGGATAGCATGATGTTTACGAAACAAGAAAAGTCAATCCTCTTGGAAATTCTGAGGGAAGAACTGAACAGGGCGGAAAAGTACGGCAATTCAGAGGCGCTTGAAAAAATAAAAGGGTTGTATATGAAGGTACAACAAATAGTTACGTCAACATCCACAATGGATTGAGAGCGTGATAACAAGGGGAGAGAAGATGGACGCCGAAAAACTGATTGAAATGGTAAAAGATGTCAAATTCAGACGAAGCATGGAGCGACATAAAAAATATGAAGAGGAATGCGAGAAAGAAAGAGAGATTGCGCGATTGTTAGGTGGCTGCACCTCAATAATTCCAATGATTGCGCCGGCACGAGAGAATATAAAAATATCCGAAGAGACAGAAATTATGTTGCGGGTAATCGCAGCGGTGATAAAGGGGGAATAATGGACGCTGAACGCCTAAAACAGATGGTTATTGACCACATCAAAGCCGAACATTTGCAGGAAATGAATGAGTGCCAGACATGCGGGAACTGCGCTGACTTCTGGTAT
>JANLHH010000113.1 GCA_024654605.1 Patescibacteria group bacterium
TTAGATATTTACTCATTGGAAGGAAACTTGGCATACGCAAAGTGGTTATACGAAAAAGAAGGATCACAACCATGGCAACCATCAGCGAAGTGCTGGGCAAAGCATAACAACGAACTCGCTCGAAAATAAAGATCGGAGAATCTTCTCTAAAAAACACCGCGATATTTATCGCGGTGTTTTTTTATGCAGCACTAGAATGGTTTTCTTTTTGACAATGAGTGGTAGTGGAGTATGCGAGGGGAGATGGCAGAAGGCCCGAGTTTAGATAATACACAGTGTCGCACAATATACCTTTTGCGACCCTATATTATCCCACAACCCCTCTCTCGATTAAATAAACAGCTCAGGAAGGCCTCTGAAATAATCGAGTTGATGGAAGTATCGTCTCTTGGCTACTTTTCTTCAGTATTATTTTCATAAAGATAAAGATTGTTTCCTTCTGCGTCAACCTCTCAAGCTGCCTCTTAGGCCACTCTTTAATAAGGATATAATATTCCTCTACCTAAAAAACTCCTTCAGGAAGCTTTCTGAGAGACCGCTTTGTTCCCCTTTTTGATGGGGTACGCCTTAAGTGTCGCACCACACGGGCACTTCTTGTTTTCTAAGTTGCTTCGCATCTAAGAAAACAATGTCGCACAATAATATTCTTTATGGTTTGGTGGTGGTGCCAACCGATGGTGTGTTTGGTATAAAATCAAACGATCCGCCATTCTTGATGCGTTCCATGTTGTTCACGAACGACTCCCATAAAAGGTCAATAAAGATATTGTTCCAAAAATACAACACTGGCCGCGCTAAGTAATTATCCCAGAGAGTTACCGCCAAACTCCACACGTAACCAAGATTTCCTTGCGTTTCCGGTGATTCCACAATAGCGCGCAGATCAATACCAAAATAACTGATGATAATAATAAGGATGACAAACAAAACGAGCAATTTAACGAATCCCCCTTGTCTCCTGCTCTGCATTTTCTTCATATATGAAGTATATAAAAAATATTATAAGTAATCTAGCGGATTAAGATAAGCATTGAGCGGAGCAACAGGTATGGAGGCACTACTGCATTTAGTGATCGGTCTACCCGCAATATCACCCAAACGAGTCACTTTAACTCCCTGGCTTGCGTATACGGTAAAGTGTAAATGCGGACCGGTAGAATATCCTGTGTTTCCACTGTAGCCAATCACATCCGCGGTTGATACCTGCTGTCCAGCCACTGCTTTAATGAGTGAGAGGTGCGCGTAGAGGGTTGAAAGGCCATTATTGTGCTTGATAAGCACCCATTTACCGTACGAGTAGCAGCCGGGATACTGATCAGTGTTGCCTGTTGCCTCAACAACACCGGAGAGCGCGGCTTTCACTTCCGTACCAACACTTGCCCGGAAATCAATACCATTGTGACCTTTCCCGCTATATGCGCCCGATTTGGCAAAGTCAGTATTGCCGAATTTCTGCGTAATAAAGACATCTTTAAGAGGCCAGAGCAAAACACCGGTTCCTGCCGGAGGTAGACTCGTGGGATCTATGGCGATGCGCAACTCTGACTCAAATTTCAATAATTCCTTTTCAAACTCTTCTTTAAGACGCAGTTTTTCGTTAAGTGTCTTTTGATAATTTGCTTCTTTGTTTTTTGTTTGCGCGAGGAGTTGATTTTTTTGATTGAGACTATTATCCGCAATGGTCTTTTGGTCTTGGAGTTTTACTCGGAGTGCGATTGAATTCGCGCGTGCGATCTCAATTGATGTTTTGTTTTCCTCCAGGCGTGTCTTGAGATCTTGCAGTTCTTTTACGTTTTTACTGATACTCTCCTGAAATTGCGCAAAATTCTCCACGTCATTCCAAAACTCCGAGATATTATCACTGGAAAGCACGAGTTCAACGAGCGTATTGTTATCTATTTCATTGATCTTCCTGATGGTCCCCTTAATAACCTCCACTTTGTTGATAATATCCTCTTTTTTGTCGCCAATCTCAAACTCTAATTTTTCAATAGTAAACGAGCTCTCTTCAATTTTATTTTCAGTCAATTTGATATCCGCGGAAAGTTTTTTTCGCGTAAGGTCGATGGTCCTTACCTCTTTTTGTAAACTTTGCTTTTCTTCCCCGATACTATTCAACTCTATTTGATACTGTGCGATCTCTTTTTCAAGCGCCTCTATTTCACCCGCGCGGCTGGTGATCTTCGTTTTGAGTTCATCAATATTTTGGGCTCGAGTGTGCACCGCAGGCATTACAGACAGCGTAAAAAGTACTGCGGAAAGAAAAAAAATAGTTTTTACGGATTGTCGTATATCCATACAATCTTTATTGACTTAGTTTCGCTGAAGCTGTTCTCAAACGCTCCAGTGTCTCTTCTTTGCCTAAAATTGACGCGATGGTGAACGGATCGGGCGATTTTTCACGACCGGAGAGCGTGTAACGGAAAGGCCACAGCACCGCCCCTCTTCCCTCTTTCTCAGCATAATCCCACACTGCCCGCTTAATTGAGTCCGCGCTTGAAAAATCCGCCGACTCCAATAGGTTCGCAATTTCTGCCAAATGTTTTTTTGCCGCCTCAGGCGTGGAATCTTTCCACGCTAATTTCGCTTCGTCTATGCGCGGGGCTTCAAAAAAATACGTCCACTCCCCTTCTGTCGCCATTTTTTTAATATCATTGATCTTGTTGATGCGCTCAAGAATTATTGGGGTGATTTTTTCTACCATAATACTGTCCTGCACATTCAGTGCCTCTGCAACACGCACCTCCAGATCTTTCGGCGATATTTTCTTTAGGTGTTCTTTGTTTATCCAATCCAATTTTTCCGTATTGAAGACCGCCCCGCCTTTTTGCACCTTCTCTATATTAAACTCTTTGATAAGTTCGACTAAAGTGAATATTTCTTTTTCCGTGCCCGGATTCCAGCCCAATAACGCCAAGAAATTTATGAGCGCTTCCGGCAGATACCCCTCTTTTCGGTATTCGTTCACAGAGACCGCGCCATGACGCTTAGAGAGTTTGCTTTTGTCAGATGCCAAGATAAGCGGAATGTGGGCATATATGGGAAGAGGAGCGTGAAGAGCGCGCTGTATGAGTATTTGACGAGGCGTGTTGGAGATGTGGTCTTCTCCGCGGATAATATGCGTGACGCCCATCTCAAAATCATCAACGACGACTGCCAGATGATAGAGCGGAGTATGCATGTCTTTAGCGATCACAAAATCACCCAGTTCGGTCGTGTCAAACTCAATATTTCCCCGTATCACATCCTCAAATGCGATCTTCTCATTCGGGTTTTTGAAGCGTATGACCTTCCCTGTACCGTCGCTATTGTCTTCCGCCTCATACGCCATACCCTCCAGAAGCATCTTCGCAAGATGTTTTTGGTATATCTCTCCGCGTTCCGACTGCCGATATATCTCGTCATACGAAAGAGAAAGCCATGAAAGCCCCGCCAAAATATCTTCCTCATATTCTTTTTTACTGCGTTCTTTGTCAGTATCCTCAATGCGCAGAATAAATTTTCCGCCGTGTTGCTTGGCAAAGAGATAATTAAAGAGCGCCGTGCGCATTCCCCCCACATGCAAAAATCCCGTCGGAGACGGCGCAAAACGAGTTATCACATTTTTGTGGGTAAACATGTTTAGCATATTTCCTTTATTTTTCGTGTTCAAGCGCAATCTTTACAATCTCCTCCGCGATCTTTGAGGCAGCATCAAGGCGCACAAACGACCGGGTTCCCGTTATCATATGTTGGCGCTCTTCCTGATTTTCCATGATCCGGTTGATGTCGGAAATAAGGACATTCGCCGCTAAATTATTCTCTTCAATCACCAGACATGCTCCCGTTGCCGCATACGCGAATGCATTGCTTCGCTGATGATCTCCATTTGAGTCGGTGATAGGAATGATAATGCTCGGTGTTCCCCACGCCGCAATCTCAAAAATAGTTGATCCGGCGCGCGATATGATAAGATCGGCTATACCGGCTGACATTTTCATAGCAAGTAAATTCAGATATGGAAACGGGCGATAGCGTGCTTCATAGCGATTTCCTTTTAAAATAACACTTGCGGTACTGGTGATACTTTTAAAATTATTTTCTCCGGTCTGATGAATGATCTGATACTTTTCAACAAGCGAAGGAAGCGCATCTAAAACGACATTGTTGATGACTTGCGCCCCTTGAGAACCGCCGAGAATAAAAATAATGGGTATACCGTGCTCCAATTTCAAAAATTCATGCGCACCCTTTTTTTGTACCATGAGCATCTCTCGCCTGATCGGATTACCTGTCAGCGCCACTTTGTCTTTTGGGAAGAAGCTCCCCGCCTCAGGGTACGAAACCGCGATTCTTTTTGCAAACTTTCCTGTCCACACATTTGTTTTTCCGGGAATCGAGTCTGATTCGTGGATAATGACGGGAATACCAAACAGACGCGCCATGAAAAGTATCGGAAAACTTGCATATCCTCCTTTACTGAAAATGACATCGGGGAAAATAGCGTACAACAGCAAACCGGCTCGCAGGATACCGGCACCGGTTTTAAACATATCCAGAAAATTCAATAGAGAAAAGTAGCGGCGCATTTTCCCCGCAGAAACTTTCTTAAACAAAATGCCGTTTTCCTGAAGAAGAGCCCTGTTGTAAGGATTGGGTGCCGCAAAATACAGTTGCGCGTTTAATAAATGGTCGCGTTCTATGATTTTATTTATTTCTTCTGCGACTGCTATGATCGGGTAAAAATGTCCACCAGACCCGCCTCCGGTAAAAAGTATCTTCATTCCATTAAAGATTTAAGCTGCTAATGTACGCGCATCCATCTCGGGATGATATTAAATATTCCTTTTGTATCTTGAAATATTGAGCACAATGCCGACCTCGATGAGCGCGAACAGTATTGCCGTACCCCCATGACTGATAAAAGGAAGCGGGAGGCCTGAAAGCGGGAAAACACCTATGATAGCCGCAATATTAATAAGAGATTGGAACACAATCATTATAACAATCCCGGAAACCAAAAGTCCACTAAACGCATCCGGGGCTCGCCGCGCAATAGAGAGGCCTCTCAAAAGGAATAACACAAACGCGGCAATAATGACTATGCCGCCGACAAAGCCAAACTCTTCAGCCGCTACGGCAAAAATAGAGTCCCCGATCGGCTCCGGCAAGAATTTGAATTTTTGAATGCTTTGACCAAACCCTTTCCCGAACATTTCGCCGGAGCCGACCGCGATAAGCGATTGTTGTATCTGCCATCCCGCACCAGATGGGTCACGTGAAGGATCAACAAACGTCAGGACGCGTTCCATGAGATAGGGTTTGGAAAATACAATAAGAGTAAAGCCGATCACCGCGATACCAAATAGTGCTAACATGTGCCGCCATTTTCCTCCGGCAACGAAAAACATGGAAACAACGGCGGCACTAATGACAAGGAAAGTATCCATATCCGGTTGCAGCAACAAAATGAGGCCTACAATGCCTATTACCGCCAAAAGAGGCACCAATCCCCATTTGACTGACTGAACTTTATACTTGAACGAAGAGAACCATGCGGCAAGACAGAGCACCGCTCCAAACTTTAAGAATTCGGAGGGCTGAAACGTAATGAACCCGAGGTCAAGCCACCGGCGTGCGC
This sequence comes from Patescibacteria group bacterium, assembly GCA_024654605.1. Classification (GTDB taxonomy): domain Bacteria; phylum Patescibacteriota; class Minisyncoccia; order Phycocordibacterales; family JANLHH01; genus JANLHH01. The sequence continues at coordinate 5,621 of JANLHH010000113.1, forward strand.
CTCCGTGTGTAAATCCAAGAGCGGGAACAAAAACCAAAGCCGTCGCGATGATTGAAAACGCGAATATATGTATCGCATATTTTTTCCAGAACAGGTACTCTATTTTTGAAAATACGACAAGCGCAATGGAGCCCAAAAAAAGACCGGAGAAAGCTTGGTTGAACGCCGTAGCGCCAAATTGAGGTCCTTGCCTTGCCAATAAACCAAGAGAGGCGGACATAAAAATGAAAAATCCTCCCAGCATGAGGAAGATAACGGTTGCGAGAAATACTTTATCAATACTCCTGTTCGCCATAGGTTTTTACGTTATCCGAGCAATGCGAGTATGAGACCCATGCCGGCAAAGACGACACTTATGACCCAAAATCTCATGGTAACTTTGTACCCCGGCCAGCCAAGCGCCTCAAAATGATGGTGTACCGGCGCGACCAGAAAAACTTTTTTTCCATTCCGATATTTCTTTGAAAGCTGTTGGATAATAACTGAACCGGAAGCGACAAAAAGAGGAAACGCAATAATGGGAAGCACGGCAACCGCTTTGGTCAAAAACGCCACGACAGCTATGGTTGTAGTTAATCCCAGTACGCCGGTTTCTGTCATATAGAAACGCGCGGGCGGTATATTGAACCACAAGAAAGCCAAAATACCGCCGACAATCACCGCGCAAAAGGCCGCGAGGTCTATTTGATTTTGAAAAAATGCGATACCTCCGTAAGCAGCGAAGATTGATGCCATCACACCCCCCGCAAGGCCATCTATGCCGTCAATAACACCTCCGGAAAATAGCGCGAGCATAACCACCATGAAGAACGGAATGAAATAAATACCGAGATTCCATTCACCATTGAAAGGAATGGCAATACTGGATACGTCGAGCTTAAAGTAAAACCACCATGCGCCGATCAATCCTATGAGTAGTACGGTGACAATACGCACTGAGAGCGGAATACCTCCCGCAATATACCCTCCCCTTCCGTAAATAACCAACACATCATCAATAAGACCAATCAAAGACGCAACAATGAGCGTGAAGAGCGGAAGCCATGTTTGATTTCTGCTCAAAAAATCCAGCTTCTCCGTTACTTCAGTGGGATATATTTGCGATATGATCCAAATAGCGAGGATAGTAAGGAGAACACTCATCCAAATAATGATCCCTCCCATACGCGGAGTCCCCACCTCTTTTTCCTTATGCAGTTTATTAAAAATTGGCGTAGTGCCACCGCCAAGTCCTTCATTTCGAGCCTTTTTCTTCCACATTTTGTACTTGTAGAGATAGTGCGTCAGCATCGGTGTAATGGCAATACCGATAAAGAACGCAAGCGCCGATGGGGCAAGGACTTTTACAACGTCTATGATCATAATTGCAACAATTATACAGGAAAGAGACTCAAAAGAAAAAGGCAGGACTCCGTGTGGAATACCTGCCTTTTAAGAACTCTCAATGATAAGCGCCTAAACGATCCACCAAATGAAGATAATATCGGGGATGACCGCCGTCCTCCCATCCGCTGTCATTAGCAAGACGCATGAATAATCTTGGTGCGGACTCATCCTCAAAAAGAATGATTATCGAGTGCCCATTCCTGAACGAATCCGCCAGCCTAAACGGATACTCTTCTTTCAATACGGGAAGTTTGATTGAATCATAAGGGGAGACGATACATTGGTTGCGTTCTTTGACGAAACAATGGAACATACCCATAGGATCTTTCACGCGCGCGACAAAGATTGTTTTCCCACTCATGAGGGATTCCTCCAAAAGTATGCCGGGATGTGCCTTTTTAAACTATATATTAAATTTTCGCGTTCGCCAATATGGAAGATTATTTGATCGCTTCCAGTGAGGTCAGAATAAGTTTTTCCATATCATTGAATCTACCGTCTACTGTTGACCCTAGCACGGCAATCACTATGGTTCGCGTAGGACCCGCTTCAAACGCCACCACAAGATTCCCCCCGGCCAATTCAGTAAATCCTGTCTTTGAAGCCAGTATTCCGGGAATACTGCCGACTATATCATTGGTATTGCTCGCGACATGAGCGACAGAGAGCGAGCTGATACGCAGTGCGCTTTCGGTCGTTGCTTCCAACAGCTCGGGGTAGTGATCCAAGACATAAGCAAAAAGAAGTGCCATGTCTTTGGCGGATCCATACGCGCCTGAAGTGCTACTGTTTACATCAAGTCCGCTCTCGTTGAGGAAATAGGTTTGCTGGAGTCCTACGGAACGCGCTTTGTCGTTCATCTGCCGCACAAAGGATTCTTCAGGCAAGGTACCTTCGTCTTGTGACACAAGACTCCCCAGAGAGGCTAGAGCGCGGGCGCCGTCATTTGAAGAAGAGACAAGAGTGAAATCTATAATGTCTTTAAGGCGCCATCGTTCCCCTATCAAAAGTCCGCTATCGCCCTCAGTCTCAATCGCGCTGCTATCAATAGTGATGAGCATTCCTTCCGGAGAAAGTTCTTTGGCAATAAGCGCCGTCATGATCTTGGTAAGCGACGCCAAGGGGAATTGTGTTTCTTCATTTTTCGCATATAAAACGGCGTTTTCATTGACGTCATACACAAAGAATGCTTTGCCTTGCAGGAAAAGATTTTGAAACGGGTCTTCTCTTTCCTTTTCCATTCCAATGATTCCGGCTGCCGTAGTATCTTCCGAAACAGTGAAGACGCTTAAAAAATGAGGTAGCGTGAACAGCACCGTAAAAAGAAATAGCGCGCTCACATAGGTTCCTATATTTTTTATATCAAAAATTTTCATTGAGGTACTGCACTCTACTCTGTTCGTTCCCCTGCCCATTCGGAAGTATCCTCTTGCTCTTGTGCTTCTTCGGCCGCCGTTTCTCCATCTTCTACGCCCTTTTCCGAATCTCTTGCTTCAAATCCTTCTATTTCCCGTTTAACATCCTCATATTCCGGCAACGCGCGCGCCTCCGTAACCCCCAAATAGGAGAGAAGTTCAAAAGTTGGCCTGTAGAGGAAACTACGTTGATCATTTGGATTTTGCTCCTTCTCAACAAGTCCGCGAATCATGAGGTTGCGTACGACAAAGGCAGAGTTTACACCGCGCACATAGTCTATCTTGCTTCGTGGAACAGGACCAAGATACAGAACAATAGCTAATGTTTCTATTCCTGCTTTCCCCAGATCTTTATGAAGATCGCTTTTAATCATTCCTTCAATAAGACCGGATATTTCTGGTGCAGTTGCCAGCATCACCTCTCCGTCTTTCTTCAGGAGTCGCAAACCGCCTACTGCTATACGCTCTTCAAGTACCAAAAGCGCAGAAGTAATTTCCTCATCACTTGCCTTAAGAAGGACACCAAGATCCTTAAGAGAGACTGGCTCTCCTTTAAAAAATAATATTGCTTCTATGCGGGCGTCCAAATTCATATCTATCTATTGGTGCATTAGTTATACATCGGTACGCCGACGTTGCGCGACTCCATATTAATATCAGTAAAATTTTTTTCTTGTCTTACGCTTATCGCGCCCTGCTTCACCAGCTCAAGCATCGCCAAGAAACTTACGATGACATGGGCCCTCTCTTTCTTCCCCGTCCCGGAAAATTCCCGAAAGCTCATGCTTATACTTGCAGTGATACGCTGTGTTAATTTGTCCATGACCTCCTCTAGACTGATAATCTTTCTCACTACCGTCTTCTCAATGACTTCCTTTACGGGTAGTGATGCCAATACTTTCTTTATCGCCGATAAGAGACTTCCCGCGGAAGTCATCTCGTCGGGAGAGAAAACGGGAGTAATATGCTTTGATGGCATCTTGGCAAAGATTATATTTTTACCAAAGCGGCTCTTCACATGCTGACTAAGCCCACGCACTCGCTTGTATACGCGTAAACGCTCTTCCAGATCCTCAATATCCCCTTTTTCTTCTTCCGTAAGCGTCAGGGCGGGTAAAAGTGATTTTGACTTGATAAGCACCAAAGTGGAAGCAACCAAAAGAAAATGTGCCGTATCCTTCACCGGCAGATCCTCAAATGCACGGATGTGCGCCAAGAAATCATCCGCGACGACCGCAAGCGAAATATCATTGATAAAA
>JANLHH010000114.1 GCA_024654605.1 Patescibacteria group bacterium
CCTTCCATCGCCTCTTTTTGTCCAAAGATGATCGTATAGGGAACGTTCAATCGTTCGGCAGTAGAGAGTTGTGTCGCAAGACTGTCTTTATTCAATGACTGCGCGATGGGAATTTTTGCTTTACGCAGGAGTTCAATCACCGACAAGCTTTTTAGTTTTGCTTCAAAGCCGAGTTGTATGAAATAGATTTTCGGCTTTTTGATGATGCGCGGGCTTAAGGATTTGAGTTCCGGGCGCATAACAAGTCTATCCATTCCAATGGCACCCCCCACTGCGGGCACCGGTTTTTTGCTGCCAAGCGACTTTGCCAAGTTGTCATATCGTCCGCCGGCGGCGATCGTAAGCAAGGTGACACCCGGCTCACTCAGCTCTTCCGAAACCTCTTTTTCTTTTACGCTCCTTTCGCCCTCGTTTTCCGAGTTCGGCGCGGCCTCTTTTATCGGTTCTTCTGTCGGGGTAATACTTTCTATGATCTCAAAAACAGTGCGGGTGTAATAATCGAGCCCGCGAACAAGTGAATTCTTGACGGAATAGGGAATACCCATTGTGTCTAGGTACTCAAGCACTTCCTTGAAATGCTGTTTGCATCCGCTACAGAGATGATTGAGAGATTCAGGTGCTTCCTCTTTTAGCACCTCGCAACCTTTGTCTTTGCAGTCTAGCAGCCGGAGCGGATTGTCTTTCAGCCTTTTCTTGCAGTGCACGCAGAGCTTGTCAATATGTTTTCTATAGTATGAGGTCAATGCGCGAATATAGGCAGGGCGGCATTCAGAATCTCCGATGCTGTTGATATCAATGGAAAGATCTTTAAATCCAACCTCCTCCAAAACGTCCATCATGGTTCTGATAATGATGGCATCAGCGATGCTTTTGGGAGAGCCCAGTATCTCAAAACCAAACTGCATGAATTGACGCGATCTGCCGCGTTGCGGCCTCTCGTGTCTGAAGAACGGCCCGCTATAGTAGAGCATGACCGGTTGTGGCAAGTTCTGCATACCTTGTTCAATGTATGCGCGCATAATGGGCGCGGTTCCTTCAGGACGCAGAGCAAGTTTGTCACCGCCTTTTGTCCGAAGAGTATATATTTCTTTTTCAACAATATCTGTGGATTCGCCGACACTGCGCACGAACAACTCTTCTTTTTCCAATAGAGGCGTTTCAATGGGTTTGAATCCGTAATAGACAGCTATTTCCTGCGCTTTTTCAAAAAGCCCTTGATAGCGATAGTACTCGTCTCCTGAAATATCGCGCATTCCTTTGAGAGATTGCAGAGTACTCTTTTTTTCTTTTCCTATTATTGGCTTTTCTGACATGAATAGATTTTTTTAATACAATGCTTTTTCGGGGAAAAGTCCGAGTTCACTCACAGGGAAGAGTCGCAGAAGCACTCTGCCGGTAATGAATCTCTTGTCTAACGGCCCCCAGATGCGAGAATCAGAGCTTGCTTCTCTGTTGTCACCCATCACGAAATATTCAGTGTCGCTCAATGTGACGATTGAGCTGTCAGCTTTAGGGAATGCTATATAAGGTTCATTCAGACTAAATCCTCCCGGAGATGTTTCGTTGATGACGAACACCTTACCGTCCCTTATTTCCACGGTTTCTCCCGGGAGGCCGATAACACGCTTGATGAAAAATTTTGAAGTGTCTTTAGGATATTTGAACACTACCACGTCACCACGTTCCGGCTCTTCCAGGCGATAAGAGATTTCGTCAATCACGAGATAGTTTCCTGTGGCAAAGGAAGGGTCCATTGAACTTCCATTGACAATGAACGGGCTTGCGATAAAAACTCGAATTGGAACAACGACAATGAACGCAATTACGGCAAATTTGATAATTTCCCAGAAGAAACTTCTTAGGGAATATTTTTGTCCACCGGTGCTCTCTAAAGAAGCACCTAATCGCTCTTCAGAGTTGTGTCGTTCTTCGATCATGTGCATACATAGTATTATAAAAATATATTGAAAGCAAATTATTCGATATACGCACAAAAAACCCTAGTCCTTGGACTAGGGTTTTTTGTGCGTAATTAGGCTTGTTCTCTCCAAGAATCGCCATTCTCGGCGCGCATTCTTTTGACCATTTCCGCTTCTTCTGGGGTGAGTAACATTTCTTCACCGTCTATGATCATGGCCTCCGGTTTTTTTAAACCCCCGTTCTCGTTGTTCGGGGTTTTGCTTTGAAAATTTTCCATATGATTTTACATTACCTTTACATTATTAAGCGACCGCTGTTTTTCATTCTACCATAGATTTTTTGTTGTGAAAGCATTTTGCGATATAATGGCTCTATGTCATATATTATCGCAGGGCTCGGTAATCCGGGCAAAGAATACGAGGAGACACGGCATAATACGGGCCGTATTGTTTTGGAATATTTCAGAAAGAAAAACGATTTTCCTGATTGGCGCGCGGATAAAAAAACTCGCGCTCTCATTTCAGAAGGGAAGGTAGATAAAGAAAAAGTCCTGCTTCTCATGCCTGAAACGTTTATGAATAATTCCGGCAAAAGTCTGGCACCCCTTATTACGAGCAAAAAAAAAGCAGAACAACTCGTGGTTATTTATGACGACCTGGATCTGCCAGTGGGGACGCTCAAGGTTTCATTTGATCGCGGCTCTGGCGGGCATAAAGGGGTTGAATCCATAGTACGCAATATAAAGACAAAAGGATTCGTACGCATTCGTGTTGGTATCTCGCCGAAGACAGTATCCGGTAAGACGCAAAAACCCAAAGGAGAGCAAAAAGTGGTTGAGTTCATTCTGAAGAATTTTAAGGAGAGCGAGTTGGCAGTATTTAAGAAGCTTTCAAAAAAGATCAATGAAGCCATTTCAACCATTATTACTGAAGGCCATCTGGTGGCGATGAATAGATTCAATGAATAAAGGAGATCTGCGATGTTAGTTGGTCCAATGCACAAAAAACTCCGGGATATCCCGGAGTTTTTTGTTTGTATACGTTACTTCGCTTCTTTTTTGTTTGCCTCTGCGTAAGAAAGTGTCATTTTTTGGTCCTTGGGTTCAAAGAATGTGATCTTGAACTGGTATGTTTTCCCCAATTCAAGTGTTTCGCGTAGCTTTTCCTCCGTACTGAATTCAGATATGTGTACGAGTCCGGCAACTCCTTCTTCAATGCTTACCAATGCCCCGTGTTTGTTGAATTTGATGACGACGCCATTTACAATGTCATCTTTCTTGTATCTATCCTTTGCTTCACCCCATGGATTTTCTTTCAGTGCTTTGATTGACAGGGAGATCTTATCGTCCTTGATCTCAATAATTTTTGCTTTTACTTTATCGCGGACTTTAAAGAGGGCTTTAGGGTCTTCAACCAAACCCCAGTCAATTTCCGAAATATGTACCAATCCCTCCAGTCCCTCTTCTACTTTGAGAAACACGCCGAAATCAACAATGCCGGTGATCTCTCCCTCTACTTCATCTCCCACATGATATTTGCTGACAATTTTTGTCTTATCGCTTTCCACCAGACCTCTCTCGGAAAAGATCAGCTTTCCTTCCTTGGGTGATGCGTTGATGATTTGAACAGGTAGCTTTGTGCCGATAAATTTTTTCAGTTCACCGAGTATTTGGTCCTTGTTGCCGTCTTCAACGCGCGGATAATGCTCTTGAGAGAGTTGGGAAGCGGGAAGGAACCCTTGGATACCTTGCCATTCAAGAATAAGTCCTCCTTTGTTTGCGTCTTTGACCGGAAGCTCTAGAAGCGTTTTTCTCTTTATGGCTTCTTCCGCTTCACTCCAGATCAGCGCTTGGCGTGCTTCCTTGAGAGAGAGCTCGGTATATCCATTTTCGTTTTCCGCCTCTACCACTTTGGCCGCGATCATGTCTCCAATGTTCGCGCGTCTGATGATGTCGCGCGCGTTCATATACTCTCGGCCATAGATAATACCGGTACCGAATGGCTGGAGGTCAATATAAACCGATCCGCGCCCAAAGCCGATGATCGAACCCTCAACAAGGTCTCCTTCTTCCGGTGGCACGCGTTCTTCACTTAACAGCATGCTTGCCATGCCGGTGCTATCAGTAGCGACTGATTCAATTGTTTCATCCGCTTCTTTCAAATCGATATCGTTGTTTTTTGTTCCGTCGGCTGTTGTCATAATTTAAAAAGAAAAAACCGCTCTCCCCCGCGGGTAGGCGGGGTAAAGCGGAGTATGTGTTGATCGCAAGGAGTCTGTATCGTACCTGCCGTTATCTGGATCGTTACAGGGTTGACCTTGCTTTCTCCGCTGATAATAGGCACAGCATACAGTATTCATTAAAAAAGTCAAAAATAAAAAAAGGGGGTTCCTAGGAACCCCCTGCCTTACGGCTTTGTGCTTTTTTATTGTACTGTGTTCGACTTGCGGCGAGGGCTTTATGCGAGCGCGGGGCCGCCTTGTCCCGCGCGCTCCCTCTTGATGCGTGCATAGATTTCCGCCCGATGCACAGGGATTTGCTTGGGGGCGTTGACTCCGATGCGCACTTGGTTGCCTTTGACCCCGAGCACAGTGACCTCAACATCATCACCGATGTTGAGAGTTTCCCCAGTACGCCTTGTCAAAATAAGCATTGAGAATACCCCTTGGTTTGTGTGGAAACACGAAAAGAACAATCGTGGAAATTCAGGTTCATTTATAGCAAATATCCAGTATATTGTCAACCAAGCGCCACTTTTATTTTACTCTTGGAACAAATCACGAAATATTAAAACCTCCTCTCGCACTAGGATTCTTCGCTCATTTTGTTATAATAGTGCGCATCATGATCATCACATATTACGGAAAACAATTTTTCAAAATTCAGCAGGGCGATACCGTGCTTGCATTCAACCCCATCTCAAAGGATTCAAAATTGAAAGCTGCGCGCTTCGGTGCGGACGTGGTGCTTACCTCCCTTCATCATCCCGATTTCAACGGCGTGGAAAGTGTCACTTACGGCGAGAAGGCCCCTTTTGTCATTTCGGGGCCCGGAGAGTATGAAATCAAGGGAATCTTTGTGAAAGGTTTTTTTGCCGAATCGTCATACCAAAAGGAACACAAAGTGAATACGATATATCTTATTTCTTTGGACGGCATGAATCTCTGTTTTTTGGGGGCGCTCTCAAGCGGCGAACTTGATGATAAGACGAAAGAGGCGCTTGATGATATTGATATTTTGTTCGTGCCGGTTGGAGGTGGGGATGTATTGGCACCCGACGAAGCGCACAAACTTTCCACTAAACTTGCGGCGCATGTGGTTATTCCAATGGATTACGGTGAAGGTTCCGAGAAAAATGCGCTCCAGCAATTCTTGAAAGAAGTGGGGGTGGACAAAGTAGCGCCGGTAGATAAGCTTACGATCAAGAAAAAAGACCTGGAAGATAAAGAAGGAGAGGTTATTGTGCTGAAATCGGAATAGACAAGAGTATGATTGGCTCAGATTTGTTTTTTCACAGATAAATATGCTTCATTACATTGAAAAATTACAAACAAAGCCGGAATATATCCGCAAAAGGATTCTTATCGCGGTTGTCGCGGTCTCTATGGGTATTATCGGACTGGTATGGGTCTCCACGTTCTCATTACGATTCGGAGGCGAGGTCTCCCCAGAAGAAAGCGAACAGAATCCATCACCGTTCGCGCTCATTAAAGAAAGCGGCAAGACATTCTCCGCAGATTTCAGTCGAGGAGTGGAGCAGTTAAAAGAGCAATTCGGACAGTAGTCAGAGAGGGCGATATATGTTAAAATTAATTTAAATATAGAGACTTGAGTATATGACGAAAAAGGATGATAACCCGGTAGAAGGGCGTACAGATGGTCTTGTGCCAGTGGATATAAGCTCCGAAATGAAGGAGTCTTATTTGAATTACGCCATGTCGGTCATTACTTCTCGCGCACTACCCGATGCGCGCGACGGATTAAAGCCGGTGCAGAGGCGCATTCTTTTTGCCATGAATGGTATCGGCCTTACCTACGCCGCACGACCGAGAAAGTCTGCCGCAGTGGTTGGAGAAGTGCTTGGTAAGTATCATCCGCATGGCGACTCATCGGTGTATGAAGCCATGGTTAAAATGGCCCAAGAATTCTCGTTCCGTTATCCGTTGGTGATCGGACAGGGAAACTTCGGTTCCATAGATGGTGATTCCGCTGCCGCGATGCGATATACCGAAGCAAAGATGTCCCGTCTCACTGCGGAGATGCTGGGTGATCTTGATAAAGATACGGTACAGTGGCGTCCTAACTATGACGGGACACGACTGGAGCCGGTATATCTTCCCGCGGCGATTCCGCATCTCATTCTTAACGGCACCTTGGGCATCGCCGTCGGTATGGCAACCAATATTCCTCCCCACAACTTAAGGGAGGTTCTTGACGCGACGATGCACCTTGTAGACAACCCAAAGGCGACAACCGAAGATCTGCTTCAGTTTGTCACGGGTCCTGATTTTCCCACAGGAGGAATAGTCTTTGGCAAAGAAGATATTCATCACGCCTACGCTTCCGGCCGCGGGGGTGTTGCGGTGAGAGGTGATGCGGAGATTATTGAAAATAAAGCGGGCAATTTTCAGATCATCATTACATCCATTCCGTTTCGCGTAAACAAATCGGAAATGATCATTAAGATTGCCGATCTGGTGCGCGACAAGCGCCTTGAGGGAATCAAAGCGCTTCGGGACGAGTCTACTAAAGATATTCGCGTGGCCATTGACCTAAAGAGCGGCGCGCAACCGCAGAAGATATTGAATTATCTCTATAAGCACACCGATCTTGAATCTACATTTAATTTCAACATGGTGGCGCTTGTTGACGGTGTGCCGCAAGTACTTTCTCTCAAGGGAATATTGGAAGAATTCATCAAGCATCGCAAGGATGTGGTGACACTTCGCACGAAATATGAATTACGAAAGGCGGAAGAACGCGCCCACATTTTGGAGGGGCTCAAGAAGGCGCTTGATAATATTGATAAGGTGATCAAAGTCATCAAGCAATCAAAAGACACTCCATCGGCGCACATGAACTTAATGAAAGAATTCAAGTTTAGCATGGAACAGGCGACCGCTATCCTTGAAATGAAACTGCAAAAACTTGCAGGCTTGGAACGAAAGAATATTGAAGATGAACTCAAAGAAAAGATTGAGCTTATCAAAAAGCTCAAAGCAATACTTGCTGATCCGAAAAAGATCCTTCACATTATCAAAGAAGAACTTGCAAACATCAAAGAGCGTTACGGCGATGACCGAAAGACGAGAGTCATGAAATCAAAAGCGCGCGTTTTGGCGCCTGAAGATTTGGTGGAAGAAAAAGAAGCGGTTCTCGTGCTTACCCGCGGAGGCTACATCAAGCGCATTGATCCGGGGGAATTCAAGAAACAAAAACGGGGCGGTGTGGGGGTCATTGACCTTGATACAAAGGAAGAGGATGTGGTAACTACGTTTATTACCACCAGTACGCACAGCGATCTCTTGTTCTTTAGCGATAAAGGTAAGGCGTACCAGATGAAGATGTACGACATACCTGAAGGAAGGCGCGCCACGAAAGGCAAATCTATTATGAACTTCCTTTCTCTTGATGCCGGAGAGTCAGTCTCCTCCGTGCTTGCTATGCCAAAGACCATTAAAGAAATGCAGGACCTCTCCTTATTCATGGTGACGAAACAGGCTGTTGCAAAGAAAGTATCTGCCGAAAGCTTTAAAGACGTGCGGCGCAATGGTTTGATTGCAATTAAACTCTCCGATAGAGATGAACTCCTAGCGGCTCTTTTTGTGGACAAAAACGATGAAGTGATGCTTGCCAGCAAATTGGGACAATCCATAAGATTCAAGGAAGCCGATATTCGCGAGATGGGACGCAGTGCGGGGGGTGTGCGAGCGATGAAATTGGGAAAGAACGATGAGCTGATCGGCGCAGGTGTTATGAAAAAAGGCGTCGAGAACGCACAGTTTATGATCGTCTCTGCGAATGGGTTTGGTAAAAAAACGCCGACGAAAGAATACAAAGTTCAAAAGCGTGGCGGATCGGGTATCAAGACAGCGAAGGTCACTCCCAAGATTGGGCATCTGATCGCCGCAAAAGTGATTACTGAAGATGATACGGAAATAGTTGCCGTTTCCAAGAAAGGGCAAGTGATACGGACAGAGTTGAAGGATATTCCTTCTCTGGGACGACAGACGCAAGGGGTGCGCATCATGAAATTGCGCGCCGGTGACAATCTGGCTTCAATCGTATGTCTGTAAAAAGAGAGCTTCGCGCTTTCTTTTTTGTTTTTACACATCACTGCGGTGTGTATCTAAAGACAAAGTGAGCTATAATAGCGATATGGATTTCTCTGACCCGAAAAAAAACGTAGAACAACTCCACTTGCGGGAGGCGATGACTGTTGCTGATTTTGGCGCCGGGTCGGGCGCGTATTCCATTGCGGCCGCGCAGGCAGTGGGGGATTCGGGAAAAGTGTACGCCGTTGAGGTGCAGAAAGATTTGCTGCAAAAATTAAAAAATGAAGCTACTAGCTCGGGCGTTCATAATATTGAAGTGCTGTGGGGCGATATTGAGGTACTCCATGGCACAAAGATAAGGGATCAGGCGGTAGATGCCGTCATTATTTCTAACGTGCTGTTTCAAGCAGAAGATAAACGAGGTGTTTTGAATGAAGCAAATCGGATTCTGCGTCCCGGCGGCAGTATACTACTGATTGACTGGATTGATTCATTTGGGGGTTTAGGTCCTCATCCCGACGAAGTGTTGACACAGACTGTGGCAAAAAAACTTTGCACTGAAGCCTTGTTTACATACGAAAAGGACATTATGGCTGGAGCACACCATTACGGCATGATATTTAAAAAGAGTTAATACATTTTTTTACAGACATGTCCAATTTCCAAATTGCCCTCATTACCACTTTCGTCATATTTACTGTTGTTGCCGTTCTTATTTTTACCGGTGCTGTTCCGGGTTTTAAGGCTCCCGAAGGAGGCTACGGAGGAGAAGTCGTGGTATGGGGCACGTTCCCGAAATTAAAACTAAGTGGTGCGATTGATGCATTCAATCAACAAAATAAAGCTCTCTTCACCATTGCGTACGAGGAAAAAAATAAGAACTCCTTTGAACGCGAGCTTCTTGAAGCGCTTGCTTCAGGCAATGGTCCTGATATTTTCTTTTTGACACAAGACATGGTGCTCAAACACAAAGATAAAGTGCTCATGGTCCCGTTTGAGACCATTACGGAACGCGAATTCAAGGATACGTTCACCGAGGAAGGAGAATTATATCTGACGCCGGAAGGAACGTTGGCATTGCCGCTTTCCGTTGACCCGCTAGTGATGTATTGGAACCGTGATATTTTTTCTTCGGCCGCCATAGCGCATCCGCCGGAATTTTGGGACGAGTTTCTTACTATTGCGCCCGCAATAACCAAACGTGACGACGCTTCCAATGTGCTCACGAGCACGATCTCCTTTGGTGAATTTGAGAATGTTACGCACGCAAAAGATATTTTGTCCTTGCTCATTCTGCAGGCAGGAAATAATATTGTAGAAGTGGCGGAGGACGGCAGGGTGAACGTAGTGCTTAGCAATACGCAGGAGAGTGGTTCCCAGAGAACGGAATCCGCGTTACGGTTTTATACGGAATTTTCCAATCCGGTCAAACCGGTATACTCATGGAATCGTTCATTGCCACAGTCGCGAGATATGTTTATCGGCGGTGATTTGGCTGTGTATTTTGGCTACGCGAGCGAACTTCCCGATATTATTACCAAGAATCCCCATCTAAATTTTGACGTATCTCTTGTACCGCAGATCAGGGACAATAAGACCAAGGAAACCTTTGGAAATATGTATGCCTTGGCGATTGCGCGGAACACAAAGAAACCTCAAACGGCATTTCAAGCACTCGTCTTGATGGCAGGGAGCGATTTCGCCAACGCGGTTTCCAAGGCGTTGAAACTCCCACCCGTTCGGCGCGATCTGTTATCCATCAAGCAAACAGATGCCTATAATTCGGTATTTTATGATTCAGCGCTCCGGGCAAACGGCTGGCTAGACCCGGATCCGGAGGCATCTTATAATGTATTTAAAGATATGGTGGAAGATGTTTCCTCCGGCAGGTTCCGTATCAGCCAGGCGGTATTGAACGCGAATACGGAGCTGAAACAATCAATAGATTTACGCAAATAGAAAAAGAAAACATAAGAAAAAATATGATTAAAATATTTAAAAAAACGGCAATAAAAGTTCTGTATGTCCTCGTTATAGCGGTTCCCTTAAACGTCTCTGCGCAACTTGTGCCGTGCGACGGCAGTAGGGACAACCCATGCAATTTTGATACTTTGATAGGGCTCATTAAAAATCTTATGGACTTTGCGATCATCATTGCGCCATTTCTTGCCGCTATTGCGTTCGCGTTTGCGGGTTTCTACTATTTCACCTCGGCGGGTGATCCGGGCAAGGTGGAGACAGCACATGATATATTCAGAAATACCGCCATCGGGCTTATTATCATACTTGCGGCGTGGTTTGTGGTGAAGGCGATATTGGTTGGACTTGGCGTAGAAGGCGATTTCAATTTGCTCAACTAATATAATAATAAAGGATATGAAAAATACCGCACAGAAAATTCTCAAATATCTCAAATGGAACATTGTTGCGATGCTTTTTATCGCACCTTTGCATCTTATATACGCACAGAGTGGCGGTGGAACTGTGAGCACAACACTGCAGTCGCCCCTTGGCGGTGTTTCCAATCTCAATAATCTCATTGAGAAAATTCTGGAAGTGGTGGTTGATATCGGCACGCCCATCGCCGTTTTATTCATTATCTACGCTGGATTTTTGTTTGTGACGGCGCAGGGGAATGAAACAAAAATAACAAAAGCCAAGAACGCGTTCACGTGGGCGATCATCGGTACCGCGGTACTCTTAGGTGCGTGGGTTCTTGCGCTTGCTATTGAAGGTACGATAGGGAACTTGCA
>JANLHH010000022.1 GCA_024654605.1 Patescibacteria group bacterium
CGTGATAGCAAAACTCCTTCAAAAAGAGCGCTTTGAAAAGGGCGCCATCGCTTTTGAAAAAGACGAGGTGCGATTTGAGCTTGATGAATTCGCGAGACCTATTGCCGTACACGTAAAAGCGCGCATTGATACCAATAAGCTCATTGAAGATTTCATGCTTTTGGCAAACAGGCGTGTCGCTGAATTTATGTCCCAAAAAGACAAGAATGTTGATCGAACGTTTATCTATCGGGTTCACGACCTTCCTGATGCGGATAAAGTGAAGGAACTTGCCGCATTTTTGAAAACCATCGGATACGAATTGAAGATAGGCCCCAAAGGCGTCACCTCAAAAGATATCAACAAACTTCTCACTGACATCAAGGGGACAGAAGAGGAAGGAATGATACAAACCGCCACTATTCGTACTATGGCCAAAGCGGTATACGCGACAAAAAACATCGGGCATTTCGGTCTTTCGTTTGAACACTATACGCATTTCACTTCCCCTATTCGCCGATACCCTGACACGATGGTACATCGTCTGCTTGCGACATATCTGGAAGGAAAGAAGGTGCAAAAAGAAGCATTGCAACAATACGAAGCCGCATCACGCTACTCTTCCGAACGTGAACAAATCGCTGCTGAAGCGGAGCGTGGTTCCATTAAGTACAAACAAGTGGAATACATGAAAGATAAAGTTGGCCAAATATTTGACGGAGTCATTTCGGGTGTCACTAAATGGGGATTATATATAGAGGAAAAAGAATCACGCGCCGAAGGATTGGTTCACGTCAAAAATATGGCGAATGATTATTACACGCTTGATGAAAAAACATACTCACTCAAAGGAGACCGGACAGGAAAAAAATACACCTTGGGTGACAAAGTGCGCATTAAGATTTTACGCGCAGACATGGAAAAAAGAATGCTTGATTACACCCTTGTGTAATTAATACCCTTTATTTCGCGTACGCTGCCGCTTCGTCAAAGCGAACAGAAAGGAGCTTGGACACGGCATCAGCGTCCATCGTAACGCCGTAGATAACTTGCGCGCGCGACATGGTCTCACGATTGTGTGTGACCACGACAAGTTGAGAATGTTTGGAAAGGTTTTCAAGCATGTCGCCGTATTTGCGCGAGTTCGCTTCATCAAGCGCCGCGTCGGTCTCATCGAGCACTAAAAAGGGCGGCGGATTCACTTGCGAGATCGCAAAGATAAGGGCAATGGAAGTGAGTGCGCGTTCTCCTCCGGAGAGCATAGCGAGTCCCTTTATTTTCTTGCGGGGAAGAGATACATTGATATCAATACCCTCTTCCTCTTCCTCCTCCGGCGGTGGCATGTCTTCATCAAGTATGAGACTTGCATCCGAACGTTTGCGTTTTTTCTGCGCCACTACTGATAAAGACGCGCCACCGCCGCCAAACATAAGCGTGAAAAACTCGTGAAATTGCTTATTGATCTTGGTAATACCCTCCTTGAAATCAGTATCAAGTTTAAGAGAAAGTTCAATAATAAGCCCGCGTAAAGACGCAGCGCTTTTTTCGAGATCTTCAATCTCCCGCTCCAGAAAAGTATCGCGTTCGGTTATTTCTTCGTATTCTTTCAGTATTTCTTCAGCACCTCCGGCACCCATATCTTCCAGCTTGATCTTCACTTTTTCAATGTGTTTCCTGCGCTCTTCTTGTACGGTTCGATCTTCCGCAAGCACCTCTTCTGTAACAATGGCAAAATTCTCATAGAGCGTGATATCGCGTCCGATAAGCGCCACACCTTCTCGTATCTCTTCCTGAAAGGCGGCTGTCGCTTGGGCGATCCTTTCTTCTTCACCTCGGATCCTCGTCATCATGGCGGCAAGCTCACTCTTCTGCGCCATCATTTTGAAAATGGTTTTCTCTGTTTCGCGCGAAGAGTCTTTTTCTTTTTCTATTTCTTCTTTCAACGCCTCGTATACCTCTCCGAGCTTTTGTACCTCTTTTACGGCGAGGGTAAGCTTGCCTTCAATGTCACTTTTTTCTTTTTTCATGGAGTCCTGTTCGCTCACATCAACGGGTGTTTCAGTGGAAGTGTGCTGAATGCGCGCGAGAAAATCCGAGAATATCCCCCGCGCTTTTTGTAATATGCTCCGCATTCCTTCAATCGTTTCTTGGGCCAGAGCTTGTGTGATTTGCTCTTCCAGATCTTCAGTGAATCCTTTTACGTCCCGATATGCCACCACCTCCACCTCTTTATGTTGGTCACGCGCTTTTTGCAAGCGGCGCTCTTCAAATTCGATCATACCCTCAATACGTCCAAGTGAGCGGGATAATTCATCTTTTGTTGTCCGTGCAGCGCTAATATTCTGTTCCAAAAGAACAAGCCGGTTACTTTTTCCATCATGCGGGTTCTCGGACGAAAGAGCGAGGCGCGCCTCTGCGAGTTTTCCCTCCAGATCCTTGAGTTCCCTTTCGGGACCTGTGCGTTCCTCCGCAAGACGTGCTCGGTGTGCCGTAAGGTATTCATTCTCGCGTTTCAGGTACTCAGCATAGAGTCCCTTCAGATCTTCACGCATCTCTTTTGCGCGCTCCACTCTCTCCACCTGTTTTTTGAGAAAACGAATATGGGGAGCGATCTCCCTTCGCAGAGACTCTACTTGTTTGATATTCTCCTCTGTTTTCGCGAGTTTCTTCTCGCTCTCTTCTATCTTCCACTGATGTACCCGAAGCCCCAGTGCTTCTTCAATCATAGAACGGCGTTCTTTGATGTTCGCATTCAGTATCCTGTCTGCCTCTCCCTGAGAAATGATATGGTGCCCAGTGGCGCCAATATGTATCTTCCCCAGTAACTCAAAAATATCACGGAGACGCACTTGCGAATTATTAATGAAATATTGGTTCTCCCCGTCACGGGAAACCGAGCGCTTGAGCGCCACCTCGTCATAGTCAAGTTCAAATTCATTCTTCGTGTTATCAAACACAATGGTTACGTCCGCGTGATTGGAACGCCCCACAGCACCTCCTCCGTTCCAGATAAGATCTTCACCGCGCTTGCTGCGCAGCGATTTCATGGATTGTTCACCGAGTACAAACCGGATCGCTTCCGCAATGTTTGATTTTCCAGACCCATTAGGACCCACAATCGCACAAACGGGCGTGTCAAACTCAAACACGACCTTGCGCGCAAATGATTTAAATCCGCTGATTTCTAACCGTTTCAGATGCATACAATTAAATTTAATCATACCATCTCTGTATCTGAAAGCAAAAAAGCCCCGAGAGGGGCGGAAAGTTACACCATATCGTGGCCATTCCACTCTTTTGCCAGAAGGGCATTGCGTGCCGCGTCCTGTTCAGCTTCTTGTTTGGAATCTCCTTCGCCGCGCGCCACAAGTTCGTCGCGCAAAAAAACACCGACGGTAAAATGCTTTTCGTGATCGGGACCTTCTTCTGCAAGTACGCTATATGAGGGAGTAACGCCCACGTATTCCTGCGAACGTTCTTGAAAATAACTTTTTGCGTCTTGCCACAGGCGATTAGAGATAATCTCTTTGAGGGACGGGAAGAGCGTTTCGGCAATAAATTTTGCCGCCGCTTCATACCCAAGGTCAAGAAAAATAGCGCCGATGATCGATTCATACGTATTCGCCAGAATATATTGTCGCGCTTTCCCTATATCTTTTGCTTCTCCCTTGGAAAGTAAGAGAAATTCATTGACACCAATTGTAGTCGCTACTTTTGAAATACTTATCGTATTCACTAGTGCCGCCCGATAAGCGGTTAATTCTCCCTCAGTTTTGTCGGTATACAAACGATACAGATAGTCCGTAGTCACCAACTCTAGGACTGCATCGCCAAGAAATTCCAGCCGCTCATTATGCGAGAGTCCCAGAGAGGGATTCTCGTTGAGGTAGGAACGATGGATAAACGCCTGCTTGAGTAAATTCTTATCTTTGAACTCCACACCAATCTTTTTTTCAAATTCAGAAAAATCTTTCATGTCATTCATGTTCAAATATCAAAGCTCAAATTTCAAATTAACTTTATTTAATCTTTGAGCTTTGGAATTTGAAACAAAGGGTTTCCTGCCCTTTATTTTTTAGTTAGTAATATGTGTATCCCTTTTGTCACGATCGGTAAGATATCATCGTATATATTAAGATTCACCACATCAGCAAGTTTGAACCACTGAGCATCATCAATGCCTCCTGACTCCCCCGCTTGCAGGTCATCAAACTTCGCTTCCGCCAAGAAATACGATACGCGCTTCTTTATCTTTCCTTGTTTGGGGTCTGAAGCAATGTATTCATTTGAGCCTAACATATCGTGCACCTTGTTCACCACTGCCCCCATTTCTTCTTTCACCTTGCGAACCACGCCATCTTTTTCCTCCTCGTCTTCTTTGAGGTGCCCCTTTGAAAGTGTCCAGTGGCCAAACACATCATGAATAAGACCGAGATACACGTCTGCGCCTTCACGCGCAAAGACGAGCGCGCCTATGAGCTTATCTACGGGAAGTGTCGCAGGGTCAATGATCTTGTTCTTTTTTTGCGAACTCTCGTCTTTCCCGGGTTCTCCCAATTCTTTATAGACAGCCCCTAAAACACCGTTCACAAACTTGCCGCTGTTCTCACCGCCGAATGTCTTTGCAAGCTCAATCGCTTCGTTGATCGCCACTTTGGGCGGTACTTCTTTTCTGTCTTCAAAGAGAAGTTCGTAGAGTCCGATGCGCAATACATTACGATCAACCATTGAAATTTTTTCAAGCGGCCAATCGGGAGCCGCTTTGGTAATGATTGCATCTATTTTCCCTTGCTTCTCCAGAATTCCTTTTCCAAGGACTTTCATGAACGAAATATCTTTCACACCGGGAGCAAACTCCGTGGCATTACGCGTTATCGTTTCTTCAATAGCTCTATTTTTATTGCCGTTAAAATCCCACTCGAAGAGGGACTGTATGACAATACTTCTTGAAAGGTGCCTGTTCGCCATAAAAAGTGCCGATTGAGAAATTACTTATGAATGTACCGATACATGCGGATAACAAACCAATATAAGTATACGTGATACGAGTGATTCGTATAATCGTACCGATTCGCTATCTGTTGCTATTTCTTGCCGGAAGCCTCCGGGGACACTTTCCCAGCCGAAGATTTTTCTGATTGTTCTTCCTTCTTTTCTTCTTTGCCGAGCTCGTGTGCTTTGGCCTTTGCGCGGCTCGCTTTCCTGTTTACTTGTGCCAATACATCAACAACCTCTCTGCCTCTATAGGTGCCGCAATTGCCGCACATGGTATGGCGCAGGTGACCTTCTCCGCACTTGCCGCACAGAGAAAGACGCGGTGCCGCAAGCGCATGGTGAGATCGTCTATTGCCCGTGTGTCCACGGGTGTGTCGCATTCGTACTGACATTGGCTTTTACTATACACCATATAAAAAAAGAATCAACCCTGAAATCAGGTTGATTCTATAACGAAGGTTCGCCGCAGGGGTTTCCTTCCTTACCTTATAAAGGGGCAGGATGTGAGCAATATCTCATGCTCTCGGAGCGCATAGGCGATATTTTTGGAATCTTTTGCGAAGCCGCTTTCCTTGAGCGCATGGTACAACGCAAGTTTGTGGGAAAAATGGAGTCCGTTTTCCTTCTGGAGCGCGAGATTCACACTCCACCACCCTGGCCTTCCCGTCTCTCCACGGCGGCCGGTTTGGCGAAGAACACCTTTCCACGTATCTTTCACAAACCAAAAAGTATGGCGGGTTTCCTGTTTTTTGAATTCTTTGGAAAAACCGATAACGCGCGTACACTGTTCGGATGAGATAATGAGACCTGTCTCTTCTTCTACTTCGCGAACCAGTGCCTCCTTTTCACTTTCCCCTTTCTTTATACTTCCGCCGGGAAGTGTAAATTTCGTGGGTAGTTCTTCAGTCCGGGGTTTCAAATCCGGCAATACGAGAACGACTGTGTCTTTCCCGCATGAACGTAGCACGATAGCGGATATTGAACCATACCCCTCTCCTCGTTGCATAACTGTTCCTCCTCTGGAAAAGAAATGGTAGAAATTTTTGTACTGAAACTTTTTACACAATACCACTGTACTACAAAATTGTCAAGTAAAAAGAATAGCGCTCCGAGGGGAGCGCTATGTAAAAAATAGATTCGTTACTTAATTGCCTTTACGACCGTGCTCGCGTCTCTCGCCGTAGCGTGTCGGCGAAAGACGATCATCAATGTGCCCGGATGGGGACTTGCTGCCAGCTTCTGCTTCCGTTGTCGGATTGGCCAATTCTTGTTTCATCTCAAGAACTGCCGCCGCGTTCAATGCATCGCTTCTCTCTTTGTTCATCATTCACCTCTATGTGCTGTGGCGATTGAAAATTGTATCTATTTTTTTGAAAACTAACTCAAAAGAACTATCGAAAACGCGCAAATGCGTCTTCTTCAAATAGGATACATAATTTCTTACCTTAAGACAATCCCTTTGAGGAAACTCTTCCGATGTATGGGAGAGATGCCGTATTGTTTGATGCGCTTTATGTGTTCCTTCGTTCCATACCCTTTGTGTCGGGAAAAAAGATACTCCGGGTAGCGCTTCTCGTATCCAATCATCTTTTTGTCACGCAACACTTTCGCCGCAATGGATGCAAGCGCGATCAAAGGTTCTTTCTCGTCCCCTTTTATGATGGTCTTCTG
>JANLHH010000023.1 GCA_024654605.1 Patescibacteria group bacterium
ATTTTTTATATGGCCGCAAAAAGAAAGAAAGCTGCATCAAAAAAGAAGGCAAAAAAGCCTGCTAAAAGAAAAGCAGCAAAGAAGACCACAAAAAAGCGCGCGAAAGCTCGCAAGAGGAAATAATTTCCTTTTAGTCTTTCCAAAATCCCCCCTAGGGGGGATTTTGGTTTTATGGTAATATTGAATGAAATCATGGCGTTTTTAAGTAAAATCTTTGGAGACGGCAGCACGAAAAAGCTCAAAACCCTTGAGCCCCTTGTCGCACAGATTAATAGCTACGAGCAAAAAATGAGCGCGCTTTCTGATGATGCGCTGAAGGCTAAGACGGAAGAGTTTCGCAAGCGACTGAGTCCGCCAGAGGGACAGGGAGAAACACTGGACGATATTCTTCCGGAAGCTTTCGCGGTCGTGAGAGAGACGTCCAAGCGCGTCTTAGGACAACGCCACTATGATGTTCAACTCATGGGAGGAATCATTCTTCATCAAGGAAACATTTCAGAAATGAAAACGGGTGAAGGAAAAACATTAGTCGCGACGCTGCCGACATATTTAAACGCGCTTGAAGGCTTGGGTGTGCACGTGGTCACCGTGAACGACTATCTCTCGCGCAGAGACACCGTGTGGATGGGTCAGCTCTACAGCGCCTTGGGACTTTCCATTGCGGTCATTAACCATGACTCGTCATATTTGTATGACCCAACCCACAAAGAGCTCGATGAAAATCGCGATCAACTCGGCGCGTTCAAAGTATTTCACCAATTCTTGCGCCCGTGTACCAGACGTGAAGCGTACGCGGCGGACATCACTTACGGTACGAATAATGAATTCGGCTTTGATTACCTTCGTGACAATGTCGTATACGCGAAAAGCGCGCTGGTCCAACGAGAACACAACTATGCGATCGTGGATGAAATAGACTCCATCTTGATAGACGAAGCGCGTACGCCGCTTATTATTTCCGCGCCCGCGCAGGAGTCGGAGGATCTCTATAAGACATTTTCCCGGATCGCCGAGCATCTCAAGAAAGGTGAGGATTACGCGGTTGATGAAAAACTGAAAGCTGTCACGCTTACCGATAGTGGAATTGAAAAAGCCGAGCACGCGCTCGGGGT
>JANLHH010000116.1 GCA_024654605.1 Patescibacteria group bacterium
CTTTGCGGATATCAGAGCAGTGATGGAAAATACCGGTTCGGCGCTTATGGGTATCGGTTCCGCGACGGGAGAAAAACGCGCCGAGAACGCAGCCATGGCAGCTATCAATTCCCCTCTTCTTGAGGTATCCATTCACGGCGCGCGAGGAGTACTCTTTGCCATTGCCGGCAATGATGACCTGACGATGCATGAGATTCAAGACGCGGCGCGGGTCATTACTGAATCTATTGACAGTGAAGCAAAAGTAATCTTCGGAACAATCAAGAACGAGAAACTGAAAAAGGGAGAGATCAAAGTTACCGTTATTGCTTCGGGTTTCCCTGAAAACCTCGCTGAAAAAACTCTCTTTGAATCAAAAGGAAAAGAAGTAAGGAAAGACAAAGGAACGCTCACTATTAATACTGAACCACAGATACAGAAGCCACCGGTATCAAATATCAAGCCGGCGAGCGATGATGACGACTGGTCTTCCGTGCCCGCTTTTCTCCGAAGATCAAAACTCAAGTAATGAGTAAATAAAAAACACCGCCTATGCGGTGTTTTTTATTTACGACATGCCTCTCTTATCATGCGATACTCATCTGTCAACTATTTAAAATATTCTTGGTTTCAATTTTATACAATTCCACATTGGGCTGATCAAAAGGATTCACATTGAAAAGCTGCCCCAGATACATCATCTCCATCATCTTGAACTGCATAAACGCGCCAAGCGAAGCAGGGGTGATATCAGGGAGTAATGCCTCCATGAACGGTAATCCTTTCTTCTCATACGCAATCTTCACCCCCTTAAGAATTGCTTCTGCCACATCAGCTGGCTTTTTCCCTGCAACACCACTGAGAACTCCAGCGAACACTTCCGGGGTGACCACGGAACCTCGTTTGTCATACTCCGCGGAAATGAACGTGGTCAGCTTATCCTCCGGTCCTCCCAAATACAACTGCCCCACGGAATGTAAGTCGGTGGAACCGATAGAAATGGTTGGGGTAATGCCTATATGCACCACTTCTCCCTCCCTGTTGTGTTCTTTCCCAATACTCTCGCCCAAGAGCTGACGATACCATTTACCGAGGGATTCGAGCTCGGGGTGAAAGATAAAATTATCATTAATCGTTTTCCCTCTACGATAGTTTATAAAAAGCGCCGCTGCCGAAGCCATCGCCGGATTTTTACCTATATCAAGAGATAAACATCTCTCTCTCATCTCAAGCGCGCCGGAAAGTAGCGAAGTTACGTTGACCCCCGCCTTCGCGAGTGGAAAAAGCCCGACCGCGGACAAGACCGAATATCTTCCGCCAACTTTTTCGGGAATAGACAGACGCGTAATGTCTTTTTCTTCGGCAATTTTCCACAACAGAGATCCAAAATCAGTGGTCACTACCAACCGATTCATGATACCGGCATACTTTTTTCGCAACATGCCGAGCGCGAGCTCCGCATTCACAACTGTCTCGGTGGTACTCCCTCCCTTACTGATGACATTAATAACAACCTCTTCCTCATTCGTTATTTCTTTATCAAAAAAACTTTCCAAGTGCGCAAGGAACGCCGGGTTGGTGGTATCAAGAAAGATCATCTTTGGCATACGTGAAGGTTCCAGAATATCAAAATGGCCATACAACGCGTCATATATCGCTTTCGTGCCCAAATTTGAACCACCAATACCGATGACGAGAATATATTTAAGAGACGTGGTGTTCTTGTCCCGCACCGCGGCACCGACACTCTCCATAAGCTCTTTGTCCGAAGGAAGATTGATGGATGATTCCTCATCTTCATATCCATGCTGGAGAACCTCTTTCAAATGCTCCGCGTAAGAGGAAAGCTGTTCACCTATCGTTACAATCTCTTCCTCCGAAACGCGACTTTTATTATAGGTAAGTTTCATAGTTTAAGCGGTTTTCTTTCTCTATATTCTAGCAAATATACCCCCTAAAAGAAATTACCCTTTGGACTTCCATCCAAAGGGTAAATATATACTACAAACCTGCCGCATTTTTCATGATTTCTTGTACGTTCTCTTGAAGAATACCTCTCTCTTCAAGAACATCGTGGTGCAAGATCCAAAAGGCTAGGGCGCCCTGTCGCACAACCATCGGAACACCGTCAAGAGTAGTGAAGCCGGCATCTTCCGCCGAGAGAAGCAGGGGTGTTTTATCTTTTCGCAAGATAATATCACTGACAATGGTGTCTCCCTTCATGGACTGCAGTACGGCGTTCGCCTGTCGTCTGTTATTCTCAATGTTCACCTCGGTTGCCGGCAAAACGGCTTGCGCAAGTGGAGAATAAGACTCAAGTGTGCCGACTGCTCCTTTAGTGGAAACATTAATAACGACATCAGCGATTGGAACCATTTCAGAGATTAGGCCTTCATTACCGAAGGTTGCAAGATTGACGTGAAAGTGCTCATTTACATGATCTGCCAATTCCTTTGCCTTATCGACAGTTCTATTGAGGATCATCACTCGAGCACCTCGCCCCACAAGAGCAAAGGCTATAGAGCGCCCCGTACCACCGGCACCAAGCACGACGATGAGGCTCCCTTTAATCCTTCTTCCCTTTTCCTTAAGGACCTTTTCAAGGGAGAGTGCGTATCCTTCCCCATCTGTGTTGTACCCCTGGAGACTCCCTTCCTTAGTCTTCGCTATGAAGTTTACTGATCCTATCGCCCGCGCCACAGGATCCATCTCGTCAAGGAAGGGAACGATTTCATCCTTAAAACCGACACCTGCGCCACCACCTAAATAGCGGGGATCGCTCCGTAACGCACCACAGATTGTCTTTGCGTCAACAGGATCACCGACAAGCATGACCGCTTGCACAGGAATCCCGTATTTCCGGTATACCGCATTCCACATAACAGGAGTCTTGCCCGGGTAATCGTGCGCAATAAGTGTCGCTACGTAAGGACTGTCGGAAAAGTTCTCGGGGTTGTCCTCGGGTTCTTTTGCGACAGATAAAACACCGTTTTTAAGAAGTTGTTTCAACATGAACGTGCCTCTTGAGTAAGGAACTTCTGGCAGGAGTATGCCATTTATTATCACTCTTGTACATAGGAGAATTTTATGACAGTAACCACAGACTCATCAGTCAATTGATGAGGCGCGAGATTGTAAATGAGGCCTAGATGGTACTTGAGGCTTACCACGTCAAATACGTCCGGACTTGACCCGACAAAGTCTTCTTTTTTTAGATCGCCTATTGCTCTTGCTTCTATGCTTTCAACCCTGATCTTCCCAAAAGATTCGTCTAAGAACTGTGGCGGAAGCTTCCCCCAATCAGCGCCTACCTTCTCTATGACGCCAATGTTGACGATCTGCCCCTCGCAATAGCCCCGAAAATCGCCACAGAGTCTTTTCTCCGGCCTAAAAATGACCGTGATCTTGTGGTCTTTTAATAAATCGGAATATATCTTCCGAAACGCAACCCAATTAGGATTCAGATTGAGTTTTTCCTCAGTTGTTTGTACGGATGAAGACATACATCTGGTATTATTTCCCGTGCGAACAGCCTCCGAGACTTTTATGTTCTTTGTAATATTCGTAGGCCGATGTCGCCGCCACGGCGCCCATAGCCGAAGAGGTAATATCCTGCTTGAAGTGGCCAAAATGATTGACGATATCCCCCGCCGCCGTTATGCCGGGAACATTCGTCTGCATCATGTTGTTGACTTCAAGGTATCCCGCTTTGTCGGTGTTGAGCGCAAGTGACGCTGTGATCGTTGTGTTCGGCATTGCTCCGGCTTCAATAAAAAGACCGTCAATATCAAGTTCGGTTCCTCCGTTGTATTCCTTTGAGAGGATGATCTTGTCAAATTTACCGTCCTTGACCGCGATTTCTACTACCGTTGTCTGGTATAATATTTCCACTTTATCCCCGAGTTGCTTCATGCGTTCTATATTGATGGGTTCCGCTCTCATGGAATCCCCTCGCACAAGCAGATATATCTTTTCCGCGTACTGCGCCGCCAAGTTGATCCCCTTCACCGACGCGTCGCCACCGCCAACCACGGCGATTGTTTTCCCGGCATAGAGCGGCCCATCACAGGTAATGCAGAAGTGAACTCCATTGCCGGTGAGTTCTTTCTCATGAGGAAGACCGAGACGGCGCCTTTCAGCACCCAAAGCAAGAACAACATTGGTCGCATGATATGTTTTCCCTTTGACGATCACATCAAAGCACCCGTCTTTTTTTTCTATTTTTTCCACCGTCCCGTCCAT
>JANLHH010000025.1 GCA_024654605.1 Patescibacteria group bacterium
TGGTTAGAGCACGGAGCTTATATCTCCGCGGTCCCAGGTTCAAGTCCTGGAGGGCGGACACAGGACTTATTTTAAATTCATATTTTCATTTCGTCTGAACGATCATTTTATATCGGAAAGATATATCTCCGCGGTCCCAGGTTCGAGTCCTGGTGGGCGCACAGTGTGTATCAATTTTGACTTAATACTTTTTTACTCAAAATGAATGTCAGTTTGTGAGGCAAGGCGCGCAGAGAGAAGGGGGTGCGCCGTGAGCTCTGGGTCGCTTTCTAAAAGGGCGAGTGCTTCCATGCGAGCGGCTTCTACCATCTTGATGTTCTTGATGGCTTCCATGCCAAGGTCGGAGATACCCCATTGTTTTCCTCCGGAGAGCGCTCCTGTTCCTCGGAGTCCGAGATCCAGTTCGGAGAGCTCAAACCCGTTCTTTGCTGTTTTGAGCGCTTTGAGCCGTTCCAACGATTGCTTAGTCTTGCTGTCGGCAAAGCAGTAGCAATATGCCTGATGGGTGCTGCGAAGCACGCGTCCGCGGAGCTGGTGGAGTTGTGCCAAACCGAAGCGCTCCGCGCCTTCAATGATAATGACGGTAGCGTTTTGCACGTTCACACCAACTTCAACGACGGAGGTCGCCACCAAGATATCCGTTTCATGGTTTGCGAATTGTTTCATTACTTTTTCTTTTTCTTTCGGCAAAAGCTTTCCATGCAGAATATCAATCTCGTATTCCGGGAAGACATTTTTCTTCAGTCGCGCCGCCTCCTCTTTGACGGATTTTAAGCGCAGAGCAGATGCTTTATCGGGGTCGGCTTCATCAATGCGCGGACAAATAACATAGGCTTGCCTGCCGTCTTTTAATTCCTGTCGTACCTTTTCGTACACCTCCTCGCGTTTGCCAGGTACAACAATTTCCGTCTGCACCTCTTTCCGTCCCACTGGCATTTCATCAAGAAGCGTCAAGTCTAGATCGCCGTAGATGGTGAGCGCGAGCGTGCGCGGGATAGGAGTGGCGGTCATGGAAAGCAGATGCGGTGCGCGACGGTCTTTACGCACCAATGTTCCTCGTTGCATCGTGCCGAAGCGGTGCTGTTCATCAATAATGACGTATGCCAGATCTTTGAATTTTACTGTTTTTTGGATGAGCGAATGCGTCCCGATTAAAATAGCGATTTCGCCATTTCCAACCCACTTCAAAAGTTGCGCGCGTGAGATAGTGGTTGTTCCTGTGGGATTAACCTTTGACGGAAATTTTTTACATCCGCTTCCCGTAATAAGCCCGATAGTAATGGGGAGATGTTTAAAGTATTCAATAAATGATTGGAAATGCTGTTCGGCCAATATTTCGGTCGGTGCCATATAGGCGACCTGGAGATTTCCAAAATCTTGTCCTCGGGGGCGCATGGAGACACTGGCATAGGCGGTGGTGGCCGCGACAGCGGTTTTCCCCGAGCCGACGTCTCCTTCAAGGAGTCGCGACATCGGCGAATCTTTTTTCATGTCTTCCAAGACGGTCTCTATGGCGCGCTTTTGGGCCATGGTCGGCTCAAAAGGGAAACGCTCCATAAATCCCTCCACCAAGTCTTGCGATGTTTCTATTGCAAACGTCGGGTTTTGCTTGTAGTCGTGCCGCGCCCGTTGACGTTCCAACTGAATAAAAAATATTTCTTCAAAGGCAAAACGCTTGCGCGCCGATTGCGCATCGGTATCTTTCTTGGGGGAATGTATCCACACCAAAGAGGTCTTGAGCGTGGGAAGATGATATTTTTTCAGTATGTGCTCGGGGATTGGATCCTTTAGTTCATCGAGCACACTGCTCGCGAGTATTTTTTGGATCGCGTGATAGATCCACCGTGAGGTGACGCCACGGGACTCCGGATAGATCGCATACGCGAAGGATTCAAGTATTTCTCCCGCGAAGAGAGAGTCACCGATATCAATAGGGAGTTCTCCCGTGCGCTCAAATTCAGGATTGGCAAGATAAAGTTCGCCGCTTTTTTTCGCCGTTACGCGGCCGGCAAGTTTCACCACGTCGCCTTTTTTTACCATCTTTGCGGCATACGCCTGATGAAACCACGTCGCCTTTATTTTACCGGTGTCGTCTTCAATCACCACTTCGCCGATGGGAATCTTTTTTCTGTACGCTTTGGTCGTCTTGGCGGAGAGCACTCTTCCGTAGACGACCGCCGTGTCGCCGTTATTGAGCCTCGCAATTTTCTTGATCTCAGAGATATTGTTGTACCGCGTAGGGAAGTAATAGAGAAGATCGCGCACGCTCTTAAGTCCCAATTTACCGAGGGCTTCCCTGTGTGGCGGATTGAGGCGAAAAGTCTTTTCCAGTAGAGAATCCGGATGCATGGTGTTTATTGTACCGCAAAAATAAAATGCCCGCTAAGCGAGCATTTTACGAGAGTGAGGAATCTACTCAACAATAAGGAGTCCTTTCACGCCGAGCTGCCGGTGTGAACCAACGGAACAGTAGTATTCAAATGACCCTGCTTTGTCCGCGATGAATTCCACTGAAGCGCTGCCGCCGGTCTGCACGTAGTCAGTGGCGGCATTGAATTCATCTATAACCAAGCTGTGGAAACCGTCCTTACTGGTGAAGTTGATGCGCACGGTGTCGCCTTTCTTCACGCGGATTTCCTTTTGAGAAAATGCGAAGTTCACCCCTTCTATAGCAAAGACCTTTGCTATACTGTTCTCTTTAACAGAGGAAGTACTTGCTGTTTTTACGAGAAGCTCTATCATGACGATCGTCCCCGCATCGTCTTTGAGTGGTACATCGGGGCCCGGGAATTCATATATTCCGTTCCCGTCGTCACTATGAAGCATCGCAAATACGCGGTCCCCGTCTTTTAAGTCTTCTTGCACTGCGACAAGTACTCCATGAGTATCACCAGGCACAAGGAGCGAAGAAGCACCGATAACTTTCCCCGGCTTTCCATCCGCTTCTCTGTGGATCACCACGTATGCGTTTTGCGTAAGGTGAACCTCTCCAATATTAACCTCTTGTCCGGGAGATTGGGCGGCGGCGAACAGCTCGTTTTTTAGCGATTCGCTCTGGTTACCGTTTTCTTCCATACTTTCCATAGCAGTGTCATTCGCGCGATTCCCCAGCATAATGATTCCCGTAACGATGAGGATGATAAATACGATAATAAAATAAAGTCCCTTTTTCATGGTATGTGTTGTTGTTTATTATTCCTGAGCTGAGAGCGGAATGAAAGTCATAATGAGCGAAGCGAATGTAGATTTTCATACCGTCCGAGCGACGGAATAGCAAAAGGTTTAATACCTTTTATTAATATTTAATTACCTTTCATTCTAATCTATTTTTCTGACCGTGCAAGAGAATGAGCGCGATTGCCATACCTATAATTGAAATATCCCTAAAGACAATATCAAATGCGCTCCAATTAAACATCACGATACCTGCCAGTACGACAACAGCAGCCATTGTTGGGTAAAAAGGATCGCGCATAAAGAGTAGACTTGCGGCAATCACGATCTCTAGACCCGAGAAGAGGAGACCAAGCACAAGGATATCAACAGGGCTTATGGCAACGAGCCACGCCGGAAAAAATCCTATCCAGGTATTGGGGTGGAAAAATGAGTCAATCGCCGGGTATAAAAAAGAGAATGCGAGACCGATACGGAGGACGAAAGAGAGTAGGTTTTTTTGGTGCATGATGTTAAGTTGACTTTACGGCATCTCATGTGGCATAGTGGAGATACTTCATATAAGTATCTCACATGAAAGAAACTGTCACAAATAAAGTATATGCGCTCCGAAGTAATGCGGGAGTTACCCAGGAACAGTTGGCGGAAGCGGTCGAGGTGACGCGCCAGACGATCATTGCGATTGAAAAAGGAAACTACGCCCCTTCAGTGCTTTTAGCTCTCAAGATCGCCCATTTTTTTAAAAGCCCCGTGGACGAAGTATTTTTTATTAAAAATGTTAAATAATATGGAACACAAACAAAACACACAGGAAACCATTATCTCAGTCGTTTTTATCATTCTCCTCCTTCTGTTCCTGAATCCTTTCGGATTTTGGATGCCGGGCATGCTTCTGTATATGATGATTGCCGGACTGGTTGTTTCGTTCGCACTTTTTGCGAGTTTCATCTGGAAAGAACAAGCGCGCGATGAACGCGAACAATTACACAAGATGATAGCGGGGCGTGTCGGATACCTCTCGGGTATAGCGGTACTAGTGCTTGGTGTGGTAGTGGAGAGTATTACGTCGCACGTGGACCCATGGCTTATTGCCGTGCTTGGCGCCATGATTATTGGGAAGGCCGTGGGTCATATATACGGACAGAGCCGTAACTGAAGATAGTAGAGAGAAAATCACCTGTTTTTATTTATTATCCACAAAGAGATGTAAAGGGTACTTTACATCTCTTTTCTTTGTGTGTATACTCATCTCATTACCAAATATTTTTTAAAGATACATATGATGAACATACAGACACAAAAAGGATTTATCACGCCGGCGATTATGGCACTCCTGGTACTCGCCTTTGTAGTGGGCGGCGCATTATATTTTAACAGTAAGCCTGAAGCAGAGAGTATGAAGAAAGAAGGTGAGGCAATGATGGAAAATATTACTATTGCGATGAAGGAAGCAAACGGTTCCAATCAAAACGGTACCGTGACGATCACTGATGAAAACGGGAAAGCAAAAATAGTAATAAAAGTAGCAGCGGGTAGCGAGGATATTGAGCAACCATCCCACATTCACAGTGGCTCATGTCCGTCTCCCACTCCGCCCCCGGCAGGAATCGTGTATCCTCTCAGCAACACCGTTAATGGGATGTCAGAAACCATACTTGCTGTTTCCGTGGAGGAGTTACTCGGTAAACTGCCGCTTTCAGTTCTCATCCACAAATCAAAAACTGATGCGAAGACGTATGTTTCTTGCGGTGATGTTGCTGTTTCCGTAATGGAGAAAGAAGGCGAAGCGATGATGGAGAAAGATGGCGAAGCAATGATGGAAAAAGAAGGTGATGCGATGATGGAGAAAGAAGGCGAAGCGATGATGGAAGATGACGCGGCGATGATGAAAAAAGAAGATGGGGCGATGATGGCAAAATACACAGGAACGGTACTTGCGGGTTCTTCCGCACCACTTCTTGAATTCAATAAAGCAGATTACGATGCAGCGATTGCGTCGGACAAGTTGGTGGTGCTTTATTTCTACGCCAATTGGTGTCCGGTCTGCAAAGAAGAAACCAAAAATTCCCTCTACCCTGCATTTAATGAATTAACTACCGATAAGGTAGTTGGAATTCGCGTTAATTATAAAGATAGCGACACGGATAAGGATGAAGAAAACCTAGCACGTCAATTCGGCGTTCCTTATCAGCACACGAAAGTATTTGTGAAGAATGGAAAGCAAATTCTGAAATCTCCAGACGGGTGGGATAAGGCACGTTACATCACGGAGATAAAC